>JAUWCU010000170.1 GCA_030609135.1 Candidatus Stahliibacteriota bacterium
GGTAATAGGTAAGTTTTTCCTAAATTGTAGCGGTCGGATTTATCCGACATAATGAAAATATCCGAAAATTTGTGCGATGAATCGCACCGCTACAATAATTGCTACGTTTTTTATATCATTTTTAGGAAAAACTAAACTATTACTAATGGGGCCGTAGCCCAGTTGGGAGAGCGCTTGACTGGCAGTCAAGAGGTCACGGGTTCGAATCCCGTCGGCTCCATACCTGAGGAAATGGAGGTATAATGGATACGATATTAAGAGCAAGATATTTGGTTTTTGTATTAGTAGGTTTAATTGTCATCAGTTGTGCACCTATCCAGACAACAACCAAAGCGGATACTCAAGAACCCATTGTCCAACCTACCGAAGAAAATTCTGAAGCTTTATATGCCTTTGCTCTGGAATATTATAAGCAGGGTAACTATGATGCCACCATTGAAAAACTCGATGCCGCGATAAAAGCTAAACCCGATTACTATGCAGCATATATCCTCCTCGCCAAGTCACACCGTAAAAAATGTGATCTTGTTAATGCTGAAGCAACTTATAATAAGGTGAAAAAAGTAGATCCCATGGACCCGCGGGCATATGAAGGGCTTGCTGCATTGTATGCAGAAACCAAGCGATACGATAAGGCTATCCTTGAATATCAAAGCGGCTTGATGATTGATTCCACAAATGTGAATCTACTGAATGGTCTCGGTTACATTTACACAAAGACCGAGGAATACGATAAAGCCCTTTTATACTACACTAAGAGTGAGAAATATGAACCTGATAACCTCTCGACTCAGCTGGCGATTGCCAAGGTCTATATTGAGATGGATAAACCAAATCAGGCAATTGGATATCTTGAAAACCTCGTCACATTAAAACCCAAGAATCTGGAAGTAAGAGAAAATCTTGCCGAGACGCTCACTGACCTGAAACGCTATAGTAAAGCAGCCCAGCAGTATGAATATTTAGTTGAGAAAGAACCGGATAATTACCTGTATCGTCTCAAATTGGGTCTGGTTTACCAACGTCAGAAGAAATATACGAGTGCAGAAACCCAATACAAGGAAGCACAAAAGTTAGAACCTGACAAAGCCCTACCTCTGTTCTATATTGCCGACCTTAACATTTCCCGGGGTAAATATGGTGCGGCAGAAAGCTACATAAAACAAGCACAGAAAATTGAACCGAATAACCTCTATGCCAATATCTTGCTTGGCGATATCTATGAAAGAAGAGGGTATGCCTCCAAGACAGTCTGGGATAAAAATAAAGCCAAAAAGAACTGTTCGAAACTACACACAGCACTGAGCAATTTACGGAGTGCGGTTGCTTATTATTCCAAAGCCCGTGCCGACAGCAAATACAGTACTTATGCCGCTAATGAAATCACGCGCTGTAATAAATGGATAAAGGGACTTGAAGAGGACAAATGGTTCTACTGTAAATAATTGTGGAGGATAATATGAAAAACAAAGGCATTTCTGGCTTCGGCGTCATCATCATAATAATGATTTTGCTGATAATTGGATATGGCGCCTATCAAATTGCCCGGGTCCATCTGACTCGCAGCACAATCGCGGAAAAAGTTGAACATGCTGTAAAGACTGGTTATGCTATGCAGAACCGGGAAATAATCAACCAGCTTACTAGAGAGGCAAAAGAAGCTAATATTGAGTTAAATCCGGATTCCGTTATCATCGATCGAACGATAAATGATTCATTGAGGATTTATGTTGCTTATGACGATTCATCGAGTATCTTTGGGCTATTTACATACACTAAACATTTTGTCATTGATAAAATTGCGCTAATTGAGCTCCGATTCTGATGCTTCGAACACCGGTTCTGTTGTTGAACCAGAACTATGAACCATTATCGATCCTACGAGTAAAAAGGGCGATTACATTAATGATTTTAGGTAAAGTAGACCTTATTGAGAAAGTAGGTGGGATACTAATCCACACAATCAGTATTACGTATCAGGTTCCATCAGTAATTAGGTTGAAATACTATGTCCGCATCAAACGCAAAGAAATATCATTAACCAAGAAGAATATAATCAAACGCGATAACCACCAGTGTCAATATTGCGGTAAAAAAACCGGTATCATGACGACAGATCATATAGTACCCAAAGCCCTTGGTGGAAATGACACATGGGAGAACCTTGTATGCGCATGTCTGGAGTGTAACAATAGCAAAGGGAATCGGCTGCCAAAGGATGCCAATATGAAATTGATCAAAAGATCAAAGAAACCCAATTATTTTACGTTCGTGTTGAATGAATTTGGCCCGCCCAAGACCAAATGGCGACCCTTTCTGTTTCAATCATAGTACCGCGCAACATTGTTAAACGCTCTTAGCCTCCTGTTCCTTTTATCATTGTCGAATATGCAGCAAGATATTGCGCTTGAAATTCATGGTAATCGATTTTTTTCTTCGCAGTATTTAGTCAGCGATAAGGGTAAAACAAAAAACAAGGCTGATGTGGAAAGACTGACAACAACCATTATTCGTAAGTATACGGAAGCGGGTTTTGCTTTCTGTCGCATCTATCCATCGGTCATTTACACTAACAGTATCATTGAAAAAATAGTCCTTATGGTAGATGAAGGTAAACGAATAACGGTTGCTGATTATCTTTTTGATATCCAGGGTCGCACTGACCTTGGTCCTGTACGCAAAGTTGCCGACTTTAAGGCGGGAACCTATTTTTCCAGTAAGTCTCTTGCCCGCACCAAAAAGAACCTGCTCGAA
>JAUWCU010000099.1 GCA_030609135.1 Candidatus Stahliibacteriota bacterium
AGTTTCAATTATGTTGTGGAACCTGTCATTCCGAACTTGTTTCGGAATCTCGATAAAGTGAGACTCTGAAATAAATTCAGAGTGACAATAGTGTAACATGCTAACGAAATCCACTGAAACTATTATATGTTCTCCTTAGTAAGTAGTTCCAATAACTTATTAGTCATATCACGACCTTTTGAAGGTCCAATAATCATACCGGCTGCCTTGCCAAGAGCAAAAATTAAGCGGCGCGCATCAGCGTCATACAGCTCTTCAACTTTTATGCGTTGCGCCTTCAACTGGTTCTTGAAAATACGCTCTGTAAAATCTCCCAGATAATCTTTCATTGCATCTTTCATATTATCCAAAATACTTGCATCTATTATGACCCTGGGTTTTTCCTTAGGCTTTTCTCTGGGCTTCTCTTCAGGCTTTTCTCTGGGCTTCTCCTTTTCAGCAACTGCAATGCCTGCTGATTGCTCCTTGAGCTCTTGAAGGGACGACCATATGTCATCTATTGTTACGTCTTCGGACTGTTCAAATAGACTACCCGTGAGATTTTCTTGATCTAAGGCGAGGACGAGACATTTTGAGTCAGCCAAGATCTCTATTTTGTCGATATCGATATCTCCAACTGCACCGATGGTTTCAAAAATTACTGTTGTCACTTGGGCAATTTCGGTTTTTATCGACTCAGCGCTCGATGCGACGACTAAGTCACCTGTTTTTGAAGCAATGAACGGACAAGACAAACCCTTCTCTTCAAAACTATTGAGTAGCTCCTGCGCCATGTTATTTCATCCTTTCAATAACTGCCTGGACCTTTGCCCGGGCCTGGGATGAACCCATTTCTTCAACTGCCTTTTTAACAAGAAAATCAATAATCGAACGCAAACCTTGTACAAAATCATCTTCCTTGTCCACGTTAGGGTTGTCCTTAAAAGATAATTCCTCATTAATTATACCGACCAACGGCAAGATGTCACCACCGAGGATACCTAAACCTTGTTTGAGCAACTCAAGCCAGTGCGCTTTTTTGTCAGAACCACCGAATTCATCGACGAGTAGGTTGATTTGCTTGACTTTTGAACTGAGACTGCGGGGTAGTTTAATCTCAGGTTTTTCTTCAATAATTAGCGAAGACAGAATTTTTTTGATTATTTCAACTGGTTCTTTCCCCCGTGCAATCTCAACCCCAATGTATTTGGATTCATGCGGGAAAATTACCAGGCGGTTGTCCCCATAACACAGTGACAAGCATTTGATAGTGCCCATTGAAAGACTATCTCTTATTACCTCACCGGCTGAGGAGAAAAAGGCAGTTAAATCTCCAATCGGAGCATTACCTGCACTTTTTTCCTGATCAACAGAACCGTCTTCGGCATTGATCAGTGCGTAGCTTATAATCTCTTCTATCTTATCAAGGGTTTCCATTGCTAATTCTACTGAACTCCAGTTTTCTTTTTAAAGCCTTGCCACTTTTTCTTGAAAAGCACTTTACCGTAGAGCTTAGGTCCTTTAACCTCAATGTACTTCAAGAATTTCTCAATCCCTTCTTCGATTTCAAGAGTCGTAAGCTCGCCGGCTGGACTTATTTCAAGAGTCTCTTCATTAAAATCCACTGCATCAATGACTTTCTTGTTTGCCCCATCATCCTCAGCCCACTGCTTCATCCAGTTCAAACCGTTCTTGCCAAAATCCTCAAACACTATTCTTAGAAAATCCAATAATTTTGACATGACACGCTCAGCTTCAGCTGGGTCTAATATCAAACCTTGCTCCCTTAGCCAGGTCACTGTCTTGGCTGCTTCATACCCACCGATCTTAGACTGAGTAATGACATCACCTAACTGGCGTTTTCCGTTGATCAATGCCAGAATCTGCCAATCTGTCCTCCGCAAAGCAACTGCTGATTCCAGATCGTGTGTTGACTTGGTGTATATCGTATCCATAGGCGGCAATTTTTTCTTAATCGCCTCAAATTCGATGCGCCTTTTCTCGATATTCTCGGTCAGTTTTCCAACATCTTCAGAAATTGTTTGCTCCGGTGCATCAGCACCGGGTTCAAAGCTTCCGGTCTCAAGATCAACGAACGATAGATTCAATAGCGCCTCCATGCCCTTTTCTAAACCATCTGCGGCATGGGTGACAAAACCGTCTTTCAAATATATCTCACCGGATACACCACCGGTAACATTAAGAACACCTGATTTCTTAACCCGCGCTAAGAATTGCAATACATCGCCGAGTGAGAATTCTCTCAGATTTATATCAAACCCTGTCACTGTATCAACCCCAGCCAATCATGTAACAAAAAATATACTCTGCCAATCAAAAGAGAAATACGTGCCATAACCGTGTAACCGAATGAAGCACCGAATGCAATCATCAAAAACCACACACCTATTCTCGCGACCCCACCAAATACTCCTTTGTGTTCCTTGGAAAAGAAGAAATAAATGACGCCGGAAATGACCCCAACTACTACTACCGGAATTGCAATCGCATCGAGAAAGGTCATTACTCCTGGATTGGTAAATAGATTCTTCCAACTCTCTATTTGTATAAATGGCACAAGCGTAGCCCTTACCTGGTCTACTGCATTACTCTGAAGATACGTGATCAGGTTATAACCAGAATAAGAACCTACGATAAAAGCGAGGGGCCAGCGAGACACCCAACCTACTTTTGCAAACAGTCTCATGATCATCATAATCCCAAGCACAAGAGGAATGATTAAAAGAAGCTGTCCGTGTCCAAAAAGAGGCTGTATAAGATTTGGGTATAAGATATTAAAATAGTAATAAACAGCCCAGTACGCTGCAGACACGCCCACAAATAGGTGCTCGGCAAATTTGTAAAAGGGGTTATCTTTGTAGAGAAAACTGAGTATGCATAGGGTAAGAAGCGCAGCTATCCAGATTCCGAGTGTTTCAATCATCTTTTTCTCCTTTTCCCGAGCAGGTAGAAAAAATTGGCAAACAGAATGAAGAATATTATCAGTCCATGGGCTATTGATTGTGCATCCATACCCCGGGAAGCAGTACCACTTGTTCCGAGTATGGTTTCGTACTCAGCTGCTCCTTTCATACCTCCTATTAATCCTTGAAGTTGCCCTGCATTCAAATATGGATAGAACGCAGGAGCGCTCACCGCAGTAACCCCGCCAGCTACTTTCTTTCCATATCTTCCTTGAGCAATCATCACCCAGTGTCTCACGCCTGGATCGCCTGCTGAAAGGCTGATTATGAAATCAATGTTATCAAAATTCCTTATCCCCTGCATTATTTCGAATTCTTCTATTGGACGTCCTGCATAATCCAAGGGAAATGTATTCGGTATATTTTCAGCCGCCGCAGAGATAACGACAATACCTCCAGCCTTGTATCCAAGATTCACATAGTCGACACCATATTCTTTCCCGTATTCTTCAGCAGCCTGTTCCATTGATGCCTGATTAAGAGGAATACCTTGTGGCCAGAGCCCCATTCCAATGATCTTCAAGTCCTTCTCAAAACAGTGCCGAGCCAATGCTTGGTTCATTGGATAGACTTCAGGCATTGTCGATGGATCATATTCGCTTGATACGAGTACCTTAGAACCGGGAGGGAGTGCTTCAACAGCCTCGTAAAATTTTTGCACCGGTTCACTTACCTTGATTTTAAAACCTATGGGCAGAAGTAGTGGTATTATTACTGCAAGTAAGGTGAGCAAAAATATTATTCTCCGGTCTAATTTTTCTAAACGTTCTACTATGTTCATTTTCCTGAGAGATACGTTCTTTCAATACCGAGTATTATTCTCAGTGAGGTAGAAACAATACCAAGGGCTATTCCGATCATGATTGCCCGCTGACCCGCCATATTTGGATAACTCATGATCCAATCACCTATTAAAGGTAATTTATTCCATATGTAGTTGCCAAGTGGAACCCGGCCAATCATCACTAAAATAGCTGAAACAAGCAATAAGGTTGCTTCAGGTGTACGTGCCCTGAATGCTCTATAGGATGCAGATGCTACAAAAAAAGCAAGGAGTGCGAACATCATCGATGACATCGGTATGTGCACGTTCCAAAAGAGATAGTCAAAAGGAGTACCGCGTGCGGGTCCCCATACCATTCCCACAGTAAACATAATAGCAAATCCTGCAAGCAAAACAATACTATACCACCAACCTTTGGGTCTGCGCTGCAATCGTTTTGTATGAACCTTGAATAAATTCCCAAGACCCAATATCATTGCAAAAACAGTAATGATTAAAAACCAGGTATTGAAAAGTTGCTGCAAATCAGAAAACGGTCTATGGGGAATAAAAAACTGCAATATCATCACCATCCCCGCAATAAATGTAATAAGTAATGGAATCTCTTTTTTCATAATAGTTATCCGGTCGCCAATAAGGCGATTATATTCGAAAATCCGAGACTCGCCAGGATCACTCCAGCGATAAGAATAGCAATTATAATCGCCTTTCCCATATCCTGTCCTTTGAGACTTCCAAGGAGCAGAGGTTCTTTTGAAAGATATGCACTTGCCGCGAAAAGCTCTTCTCCAATAAGCGTGTAATCACATGCCGTAATAAAGAAAGGTAATTGAGACGGCATAGCAGTCCCGGCAATCTGAATTGCTCCAGTAGAATGTCCTGTTTCTGCCAAAATCAGAGACTCGGCATAGAACGTACCCATGTAGAAAATTGCTCCTGGCTTTTCCCTAATCATCATTCCATCAACACCGGCAGCATAACCAAATTGGTCGTCGGTCAAATACCTGATCTTATCCGCATCATATGCATCAGATCTTCCCGCCGCGATATAAGCTTCCTTAACTGTTTCCTGAGCCGCGCTCATGACAATCGACCTACAGCATGGAACTAATAATGGAGTTTCATATTGAGCTGCCTTACGTGCTACTCTACCAAGAATAATTACCCCTGCAATTGTCTGAATATCATCCATATCCATAATTCCGGGGATGTACATAATTGGTTTTCCCATTTCTGTTGCCCTTCCCACTGCATCATCCACAGCTTCTAATCCGGCAATTGGACGGATGTAGAGTTCCTCGCCTTTTTTCGCCTTTCCTATAAACCATAATATAAGGAAGCAAATTATTACTGTAGCCACGAGCATGCTTATCCTGCCGGTATGAAACCACTGAGCACTTGAGTTGACTGCTTCACTTACTGCTGATTGTGAGTGTACTACGCCATCAGATGCTTTCACCATGTAATAATATTGAGTGCCGTCGATTGTCGTACCGTCAACAAATTTCTCAAAACCCTTATTTGCAGTTCCAATCAACTCAAACTCACCATCCAGAGCGCCGGAGCGAAATACCAGATACTCCTTTACTAATTCATTTTCTTCTATATCATCAGCAGATTTTCCCCAGGTAACAATGATACTACCACCCACATCATTCGGCTTATCTTTTGCCAAAACCTCTGTTGGAGGAACAGGTAGTTCTGAACTACTTAAAATTTTAGAAGATTCATTAGGTGTATCAAAAGCTTCAACATTTATCCCCACCATGAGTATTAAAATCAGCCACATTTCCAATAATACTATACATTTCACAGTAAATGTCAAGACAAATGTTTAGAAACTCGGACACATCTTTATCCCTTGATTTTGAATTTATCAAAGGGCGCATCGAGAATACACACTAAGGTACGTTTAGATCGTTTCGTCCGTTTGGACCGTTAAGTAGTTGCCCCCGATTCATCCCGCTTCGTATTATAATTCTATAAATAGAATTGCGGGATTCATCGGGCAGTCTGATAAATCACCTGTCTGCCTCAGGCAGAGACGACTACATACTAACTCCGATACGCCGTTACTCCGAGACTCCAATACTCAGTTAGTGCTTACTGTTTTTGCTGTTCGAACTTGCCATAGAATTTCGTGTCCAATAAATCAGAACATACGGATATTTAGTTCTAACGGGGCGTGTCGAGAACATACATTGAAGAACTTCTCGACTCGCTTCGTCTCTCGATAAATTCGAGACAGGCTCGCTCGAAGAATAAATAAATTACTGTTCGAGCCTTGTCGAGAACATACATTTCGTGGATGATATGAGAACTATTTTATGTTCTCCTCAGAGAGGAAAGGAAAGTAATCAAATTAATACACCCTCTCCCTTTTTAAGGGAGAGCTTTCCTTTCCTCAGAGATATTATGTTTGATAAATCAAACCGCTACATTTATTTTTTGTTAGATTTTGTAGCGGTCGGATTTATCCGACTCTTTCAGATTTTTCAATATAGCGACACTTCTGCCTGTCCCGAGTATATCAAGGGGAGCGCAGTTGAAGGATTGTGTTTATCCCTCTCCCTTTTTAAGGGAGAGGGATAGGCCTGTCCTGAGTGAAATCGAAGGGGTGAGGGTTTTCTGAAATGTTCGGTTTTTACCAGTGCTTGACATAATGTTGAAATAGGATAAACTCATAAAAATCGTTGGCGGTTGTACGCATCGCGACCAGGATGGTTGGTCGTTTATCGTTTTTTAACCTATAACGATGCCGTTATTTATATCGTTATAATCGCGACTTAGAAGTCGCTCCCACATTTAAGGAACTGAAATATTTGTGGGAGAGGTTTCCCCGACCTCGCCTTGTGAAGCGGGGCGGGCCAAACCTCGATTGAAGTTTAGGTATTTTGGATTTTAGGTATTTATCCGCCTAAGGCGGATAAGGAGGTTGAATGGAATATTTTTTTAACGAGAAAGAAAAACAGTTATGGCAAAAAGCCCATGATATAGCAGAAAATATGGTTTGCCCGATACGCGATGAGCTTGACGAAAAAGCCGAATTCCCACTTGGACTTATAAAAGAAATGGGCAACCAGGGTATGTTTAAAATTTTTATCCCGGAAGAATATGGCGGCACTGGCGTTAAGATCATGGACATGTGTATTGCCGTGGAGGAAATTTCCCGAATCTGCGCGGGCATTGCAACTGCCTATTCAGTCGGTGCCTTGGGTAGTGGCCCAATTGTTTACTACGCAAGCGATGAACAAAAGAAAAAGTACTTACCTAAAATTGCCACTGGTGAACAACTCTGTGCCTTTGCTTTAACTGAAGCCCAGGCAGGCAGCGACGCAGCCAATATCCAGACAACTGCACACAAAAATGGGGATTACTATATCTTAAATGGAGTGAAACAATTTATTTCAAATGCCAGCGTTTCTGATGTATATACAGTACTGGCTTCAACTGACAAAACGCGTGGTGCCCGGGGTATCTCAGCATTCATTGTGGAAAACAATTTCCCTGGAATATCTTTTGGCAAAGAAGAACACAAACTGGGGATAAGGGCGTCAGTTACTTCAGAACTTGTTTTTGAAGATTGCCGGGTACCCAAGGAAAACTTAATGGCTAAGGAGGGTTTTGGGTTTATCTACACGATGCGCAACTTTGATCGAGCTCGACCCGGCGTCGGGGCAATCGCATTAGGCATTGCTCAAGGGGCTTATGAAGATGCGTTGGATTTTCTCTATAAACACGATCTATTAAGCAATCAGTATGTTCAGAAGAAAATCGCCGACATGGCAACCGAGATTGAAGCGGCACGTGCGCTCATTTATGCAAGTGCCCGGATGATTGATTCCGGTGCCAAAAGTTTTTCCAAGGCATCATCATTTTCTAAGCTCTACCCATCTGACATCGCGGTCAAAGTGTGTACTGAAGCCATTGGACTTATGGGACCTTACGGCACCCTCAAAGAACATTATCTTGAAAAAAGGTTACGTGACGCCAAGATTACCCAAATATATGAAGGAACGAACGAAATTCAGCGAGCCGTTATTGCCCTTGAGATCACACGGGAGATGGGGAAAAAATATAAGGCTTAAGAAGGCAGAAGGAGAAAAGTCATGAAATTGAATCAAGAATGTAAACTCCTGCAGAATGAACTCAGGAAATTCGCCCAACAGGTTATTCTGGAAAAGGTCGATGAACTTGATGAAACATGTAGCCTACCTTTTGATAACATAAAACAACTTGCCGAAATGGGCATACTCGGTGCAATCATGCCTGAAAATATGGGTGGTGCCGCATTAGATACGATGAGCTCAGTAGTTTCCCTTGAGGAAATCAGCAAGGTTTGTGCATCAACCGCACTCATTATCGCGGTCCATAATGCCTTTTTTGCCTACCCGATTCTTAAATTTGGCAGTGAGGAGATGAAGAAGAAATATCTTCCTAAAGCCGCGCTCGGCGAAATAGTGGGGGGTTTTGCAGATTGTTCTACTAATGAAGTGAAGGTTAAAAAACAAGGCAATGATTTTATTCTTAACGGGACAAATCCTTTTGTCCTGAATGCTCAAGCTAACGGTCCAATAGTTGCTTTCCTGCCCACTTCCCAAGAAAATGAAGGATTCTCCGCTTTTGTCCTTGATAATGACATACCAGGCATCAAGAGAAAGGGAAATGCAAATATCATCGGTTTGAAGAACGCTGGTATCGGTGAACTTGTCTTTGAAAACTGTGCGGTATTACAGAATGCTCTTATCAGTACTGAAAATCAAGGGGAAGCTATCCTGGCTGAGGTGCAAAACCTCGGCAGGATTTTTGTGTCAGGGATCGCCCTTGGCATTGCCCAAGGTGCTATTGATAATGCCATAAAATATGCCAAAGAAAGAGTTCAGTTTGAACAGGCGATTATCAACTTCGGCATGGTGCGTGAAAAAATCGCTGATGCCACGACAATGATTGAGGCGACCCGACTGTTAACCTATGATGCAGCGATGAAACGCGACGCCAATGAAAATTTCTCGCTGGCAGCATCAATGGCAAAATACTATGCCGGACAGTCTGCAGTTGAAATCACCACCCAGTCAATCCAAATTTACGGTGGTTACGGGTATATGAAGGATTACCCGGTCGAGCGCTATTTCCGTGATGCCCAGGTGATTAATGTATTGTGCAGTACACCCGTGGATGAAAAAGAAAATATCGCGAAAGAAACGATAGGATAATAAAGAAAATTCTTTTTCATCTTCTCTGGATTATCCGGTTAAACCGGATAATGACACTTGAACTTATGACGTTCATTGTTCGATCCCCCCTTATGCTTGTCCCGCCTGTCCTCGTTACGTAGGTAATGGGATAGTGACAAACAGCGGGGTAAAACAAAGTTGTACGGGGTCATTGCCTGGCTTGCCACTTCTGTCATTGCCCGACAAGCCCCTCTGTCATTCCCTGGCTTGACCAGGGAATCCAGAAATAAAATCTTTCATCTTCTCTGGATTATCCAGTCAAGCTGGATAATCAGAAACTTGGACACATCTTTATCCCTTGATTTTGAATTTATCAAATGAACTCCTCACCTTTACCCCGTGTAATACAATTTATGAATATCGTTTCACAATATTTAAGGTAGATCGATTATTTCTATTTCTTTTTGCATAAAATCAT
>JAUWCU010000027.1 GCA_030609135.1 Candidatus Stahliibacteriota bacterium
ACCGAGTTATCCAGAGAATGCCTGGGTTGGAATCATTCCATCTGATATTCCTCATGGCGATGAAACGCAGAATGACGAGCACGATGTTGCCTATGTTTACCTCGAGAAACAAACATCTGGTGTATTGAATTTCTTCGCGCCGGGGAAACCAGGTACCTATGATTTTCGCATGCACGATACAGATGACAATGGTAAAGAAGTTGCCAGTATATCGTTTGAAGCCAAGGTTGTGACTGAAGGAGCAGAGCTTAAACTGGATAAAACTATTTATGCACCGGGTGAGGAGATAAGGTTAGCTTTTACTGCTCCGACGGTATTTGGTCCAAAGGCGTGGGTTGGTATCATTCCGTCAGATGTACCTCATGGCAGTGAAGACGAAAATGACCAACACGATGTGGCATACAAGTATCTCGATAAGAAAACCCAGGGTTTGCTCGTGTTCGAAGCTCCGGAAAAAGCAGGAGTATATGATTTTCGCATGCATGATACAGATGACAATGGCAATGAAATAACCCATATTGTGTTCACTGTAGAATAGCATGACCTGTTGAGCACCTTGGGGCAAACCCAAGATGCTCAACGAGATATTGAATGCGTGTATCAATAGTTTTTATTCTGGCCGCTTTTTTCGGGTTCATTTATGGGCAAGTCGGTTCGATTGAAGGTATTGTTAAAGACATAAAAACTGACGAACCTCTTATTGGTGCGAATATTATCATCATAGGGACATATCAGGGTGCAGCAGTTGATCAAAGCGGTCGTTTTGTTATCTCGAACGTATCACCGGGTACTCATAATATTGAAGCCTCTATGATTGGCTATACGACAGTCGCCAGGGAGGTTACAGTAGCTGATGGACAAAGCATTACCCTTATTTTCCTTTTAGAGGAAACAGCTATTGCGCAGCCCGGGATTATTATTTCGGCTGAAAAACTCATTGAGAAAACAGCAGTAAGTGCGCAAGCTATATCTGGTGTGAATCTACGCAAGAGCCATGGGGTCATAGAAGATCCCATGCACTCGCTTACGGCGATGCCAGGTATTGCAATCGGTGAAGAATTTGCCACGTGGTTGTGCGTCAGAGGAGGTGCGCCTAATGAAAACCTGTGGTTATTGGACTGGGTGCCGGTTTACTGGCCATATCACTTTGGCGGTATGAAGTCAGTCTTTAATTCCGAAATGATTGAGAATCTTGAGCTATATACAGGAGGCTTTCCTCCCAAATTCGGTGACAAGCTTTCTTCAATCATTAACATCACGTCACGTGAAGGGACAAAGGACAGTTTTAAAGGAAAAGCCAATCTTAGTTTAATCAATGCCTTAGGTGTTATTGAAGGACCTTTAACAGATAAATGCTCATATATTTGTTCAGCCCGCAGGTCTTATTATGACCTTGTCATCAGTACAGAAAAAGGTTTCACATTGCCATCGTTTTATGATATTCAGACGCGGGTCGGCTATAACCCAGAGCCAGATCACAAATTATATTTCAGCGGTTTGGTTTCTGGCGAACGAGTAAAGGTTGAGTTTGAAGACCCAGAAACTGGGCAGCCCAGCAGACTTGAGGACTATTATCTCGTTACGTCTTCAAGCGCAGAGTGGAAATGGCTTATTAACTCAAACCTCTATTCAATGGTCGTATTGACATTTCAATCCGTGATTATTCAATTTGAGTCGAATCAGTGGTGGATTGATACCAAGGTCTGGGAACCTGGCATACGAGAAGACCTGACATGGCAGTTCGATAATGGACATACGATGAAGACTGGTTTTGAATTCAGACGTCCTATAGTCGATTGGGCATCGTTCATACCACTGAATCCTACGAGCCAGACAGTATGGACAGATACGACTTTGCAGGGCGCACGACGTGAGATAAAGGGTAATCTCTGGCTTGGCAGCTTTTATGTGCAGGATGGATGGGATATATCCAAGCGCTTCACTTCAACTTTTGGATTGAGGTATGACAATAATAGCATGACCAAAAAAGGAGCAGTTTCGCCACGGATATCAATGCGCTACGAGTTCGATGTTGCTACGGCACTAAGGTCGGCATTTGGCTACTACTATCAGAAAAACGAACTTGAAGAGATGATTGAGAATAAAGAATTGGAAGCCAAATTAGCTAAACACTATATAGTGGGATTGGAGCGGGCATTCACGCATGAAATCAGGAGTTGGATTGAAGTGTATTACAAAGACTATAGTCGTTTGCTCATTGTCGACACCATGGGACATTATACAAACGGTGGTTTTGGCTATGGTCGCGGTATTGAGTTCTTCATCGAGAAAAAGGGTAATCCGGTTTCTGGCTGGCTTTCCTATGCTCTGAGCTGGGCTGAGCGCAGGGAGTACTCAGATGAGGAATTAGGGTGGTTTGACTATGACCAGCGTCACATGCTTTCGTGTGAGCTCGATTTTGAATTCGGTAAAACCTGGTCACTCGATTTGCACTGGCGATATTCATCAGGCAGACCTTATACACCCGTGGTCCAGGGTGTACAGGATACGCTAGGCAATTGGATGCCGATTGAGGGTGAGAAAAATTCTGAACGTTACCCCACATACCACCGTCTCGATATGACATTGAACAAAGAATTCTCATTATGGGGAACAAAGCCAAATGTCTATATTAAATTGCTTAATGCATATTACCGCAAAAACACCCAGGGCTATTCTTACGGTTATGAAGAAGACGGTACGCCAATCCCTGAACCCTACTATGGCATACCTATAATACCTGCAATAGGATTCAGCCTTGAGTTTTAAAGTACATTTCAAGGGGGTATAACCATGAAAATTATTGATTTACGTAGTGACACAGTTACCTTACCGACCGATGAAATGCGGCAGGCAATGTTCAACGCGGTATTAGGTGATGATGTGTTTGGCGAAGATCCGACCATAAACAAATTTCAGGATATGGCTGCCGAACTTGTTGGTAAAGAGGCTGCGTTCTTAGTCGCCAGTGGAACAATGGCGAATCTGGTGTGTATGCTCACTTACTGCGCACGCGGTGAGGAAGCGATTCTTGGTGACAAGGCACACATTTTTCTCAATGAAGCAGGAGGGATTTCTGCAGTGGGCGCGATACATCCTCACCTTATTCCCAATCAACCTGATGGTACTTTGCAACTTGATGACATCAAGGCAGCGATCCGGGGAGATAATGCGCACTGGCCGCGCACCCGGCTGATCTGTTTGGAAAACACTCATAACCGTTGCTATGGCGCTGCTTTGACACCAGAGTATATTGATTCAGTAGGAGCAATTGCTAAAGAGCATCGGCTGGCAGTATATCTTGATGGCGCCAGGATTTTTAATGCAGCGGTTGCCCTGGGCAGAGATGTAAAAGAATTCACGCGCAATGTGGATTCAATATCATTCTGTTTATCAAAAGGACTTTCTGCACCGATAGGTTCTGTTGTCTGCGGCACGCGTGAATTTATTTCTGAAGCACACAGATACCGCAAACTTCTGGGCGGCGGAATGCGTCAGGCAGGTATTATCGCAGGGCCCGGGATTATCGCGCTTGAGCGGATGGTCGAGCGTCTGGCTGAAGACCATGTAAATGCCAAGAAGCTTGCTCGGGGTATTAGCCAGATCCCAGGGTTATCTATTGATCTGGTACGTGTTCAAACCAATATCCTCTATTTTGACTTAAAGAGCGATAAAATGACGCCGGATGATTTGCTGCAACAGCTTGACGCAAGAGGTGTGAAGATACTGCAAACTGGGAATCGGCGGTTTCGAATGGTTACGCACTATGGTATTCGTTCCGAGCACATTGATGCGGTAATTGTTGCTTTCCAAAATATCTCATGAAGGATTCAGCAGTGCTTGTAATCGACGCAATGATTAATTTTGTTCTTGGTTTTCTGCTCGTGGTTTTTCCGACTGATGTTGTGGAACTTTTGGGTTTACCAATGGCCAATCATGCCTTTTATCCAACAATGCTCGGCGCGGTGCTCATCGGTATTTCGATTGCCCTGCTTCTTGAATGCAACCGCCGTGGTTCAGGTATGGTCGGTTTAGGTTTAGGCGGTGCAATTGCCATAAATCTATGCGCGGCGTTTGTTTTGACATTTTGGCTGCTAAATGGCAAGCTGCGCGTTTCACTGTTTGGTCAGATCATACTATGGATAATAACAGTTATCCTCGTGGTGATAAGTAGTTTTGAGATTTTTGTGTACTATAAAACAAAGAAGTGAGGTAGGTATGAAATTTGGTGTTTTTGTTCTATTATTCTATGCTGGTATTTGTATGGCAGTTATTCCGCTGCCTGGTTCGCCGTCCTGGACCTCAAGTGACACTGATTATTCAACCGGTGGTGCTTTGTATGACATTACCATGGACGGCTGGATCGATTACTGTACAGGTAATGGTAATGATATGGCGATGAATACAAATGCGATATACATTAACCAAAACGGCACATTGGAAACAAATGCATCATGGCGTTCTACAGAGGCAGGATATTTCTCGCATATTTATATCGGTGATATTGATAATGACGGGTATTCTGATATGGCAGTAGCTTATCTCGGATTCGGCACAGCAAATCAGGGACCTACGAGTATTTACCGAAACACTGGTAATGGTCTTGACCAGACTGCCTGGTGGATATCGGCTGACCAGTACAATTCCTTTGACTGTGCTTTCGGCGATGTAGATTTGGATGGTGACCTTGACCTTGCAGTTGTCGCAGGTGATGCTTATTCAGGGCTTGAATCGCCGACCAGGATATATAGAAATAATAGCGGTACCATGGAAACCACGCCTTACTGGACATCGACTGATTCATCACCAGGCGATGCATGCCGCTGGGTTGATCTGGATAATGATGGCTATCTGGATCTGGTCGTGGGTTATCGACACAAACTATCTGTTTTCACCAATGTCAACGGGACTCTCGAACAGACTGCATCGTGGTCAACGAGTGAGCAAGGTTGGATACTGAGGATCGCGGTTGGAGATTATAATAATGATGGTTATAAAGATATTGCGGTGGCGAGTAATGGTCAGTTAGGTGGTGATGAGAGCCAGATTGAGGTATACAAGAACGAAAACGGTATACTTCAAACACCACCGGAATATATCATGTTAACATCGACGAACTACTGTTCGTGCGTTGAATGGGGTGATGCGAATAATGATGGTTGGATAGACCTTGCCGCAGGTGGCTGGTGGGAACCAGTGGTCGTTTTTGAAAACATTAATGGCACAATCAACACGACGCCGGCTTGGTCGTGGAGCGGTGGTTCTGGTCTGGTATGCGAGACTGTGATGTGGGGAGATGTGCGTAATCATGCTCTGACCACAGTGAATGAACAAAAGAGCGGTGATGGTACGCGTAAGCTGTTTTATCTTGACCACCATCCTATTCAGGAACTGGAGCATATAACAATTGATGACTCTGTCGTGCCTTTGTCTGAATTCACCTATGACCCGCTGACTGGTTGGGTGTCATTGGCAAGCCCGCCTTACTCAGGTATCAATAACATTGAGTTTACATACACTTACAGCCAATATCCTGACCTGGGGGTGACCAACTGGAATGCGTCTAATGGCAACTATCTTTTCAGCAATACGACCGGTATTGAAGAACACGAAATCGTCCGGCATGAAGCCGCGTTGAGACTCGATGTTTCCCCAAATCCATTCTCAAAGCTGACAAATATCAAATTCCAAGTTCCAAGCTCCAAGAACCAAGTTACAATGAGAATCTATGATGTTACGGGGAGAATGGTCAAATCTTTTAATCTGGCTTCCCCGGCCTCGCCTTGCGAAGCGGGGCGGGCTGGCATCTTGTCTCTTGCTTCTGCTGTATCCTGGTCTGGTACAGATGATTATGGCAAAAGAGTTGCCGCAGGTGTTTATCTTGTCGAACTCAAGGTAGATGATCAAATAGTCCACCAAAAGGTTGTTCTGGCAAGGTACTAAGGAGACCATTGAATAGTTTAATCAAATACTGCTCAATGTATGTCGTCATTTTCCTGGATTCCCTGGTCAAGCCAGGGAATGACCCCGATATAATAGCTTTGCCATTATACGGGGCAGGCAGTGAGTTATGAGGGTCGGGGAATGACCCCGATATAATAGCTTTGCCATTATACGGGGCAGGCAGTGAGTTATGAGGGTCTAAACTATGGAGAACTATCAAATTAAACTATTATATGTTCGGAGTAATATAGAGCTATGAATATTGTTTTTGATCTTCAAGCATGGATTTCTAAGATGAGTCCATTGGCATTTTGTATTGCGATATTGGTTTTCCTGGTTGTTGACTGCGGTCGTGCTGGAGAAAACAGTAATGATAGACCCCGTGTTATAACTGTGTACCACGATGAGGTTATTCATGAATCTGAGGTACACGAATTTACCGACACTGATTTTGACAGACATATTGATAACTTGAAAAAGAAAGTTCCACCCGGCTTTACCATAGTTCGGGAAAAACCTTTTGTTGTCATTGGCGACGAGCCGTCAGCGATAGTCGAGCAGCGCGCTGAGAAGACGATCAAGTGGGCAGTTGATATGCTCAAGCAAGACTATTTCAGTAAAGACCCTGACAATATCATTGATATCTGGTTATTTAAGGACGAAGAGAGTTATTACAAATATGCCAAAGAACTTTTTGGTGACGAGCCGACAACGCCGTTCGGGTATTTCTCTGAAAAGGAAAATGCCCTGGTAATGAACATAAGCACGGGCGGCGGTACTCTGGTGCACGAGATTGTTCATCCCTTTGTGCATGCGAATTTTCCCGAGTGCCCGCCATGGTTTGATGAAGGCTTGGCATCTTTATATGAGCAATGCCGGGAAAAAGACGGCCATATTTGTGGTTTGACCAACTGGCGGCTCGAAGGTTTGCAGGATGCTATTAAACAGGGAAGCGTACCTTCTTTTGAGAACCTGGCTGACATGGATGCACACGAATTTTATACGCAGGATAAAGGGACTAATTATGGACAATCACGTTACTTGTGTTATTATCTTCAGGAGAAAAGGTTGCTTATTGAATTCTACCAAGAGTTTTACGGGAACCGAAAACAAGACCCTACTGGTTTTCAAACCCTGAAGCGAATTCTCAATGAACAAAACATGGAAGCGTTCAAAGAAAAGTGGGAGGCATTTGTGCTCAAGTTGACATTCCCGTAATTTATTCATGGTTTGTTGAGGAGTCAGCCTAATAAGAGCTTGACAATTTTGTAATCCCATATATAATATAGTGTATTTTCCATCATTTTGCTCTATATGTAGTGTAGTAATCTGGATTTGTGTATGATTTGCCGAAAACGGAAATTTGAAAAAAGGGGGTTTATAAAATGAGTGGTATTGTTGCCATTTTTTCCAAGAAGGACTGTAAAGAAGATCTTTTTTACGCCACAGATTATCACTCGCACCTTGGAACTTCATACGGTGGGATCGCAATTTATGACGGCAAGAAACTCCAGAAAAAGATCCACACTATCTCCAAAGCCCAATTCAAGTCGCGCTTTATTGAAGATGTTGATTTCATAAAGATGAAGGGGAATACAGGGCTCGGTGTTATTAGTGATCGAGACACGCAACCCTTGATAATGAGGCTGAAATTTGGCGAATACGCTATCTGTGCGGTTGGCTACATCGACAATCAGAACAAGCTTGCCAAACAATTAATTGACGAAGGTGTAGTTTTTTCTGAAATGCCGAATGGAAAAGTCAACCAGATAGAGTTAGCTGCAAAGCTGATTAACAAGGGAAAAACTCTCATTGATGGTATTGACTACCTGCATGACAAGATTGACGGTTCTTTGTCATTATTGCTGCTCGGCAAAGAAGGCATTTATGCAGCGCGTGACAGATATGGACGGAGTCCTCTGGTTCTGGGTGAACACAAAGGCGACAAGATAGTTGTCTCAGAAACCTGTTCCTATAAAAACCTCGGATTCAAGACCAAAAAGTTCTTGGGTCCTGGTGAAATCGTCTTGATTAGTGATGGTAAAGTAAAGCAGTTGAAGAAACCGGGTAGAATTATGCAGCTGTGTACGTTTCTTTATGTGTATGCCGGGTTCCCCGCGTCAGAATACGAGGGTAAGAATGTTGAGGAATTCAGAGAGTACTCAGGAAGGATTATCGCACGCAAGGACAAGATGAGAGTTGATTTGGTTGCCGGTGTTGCTGATTCGGGTACTGCTTATGCTCATGGCTATTCCTTTGAATCAGGCGTGCCCGTGCGTAGTCCTTTGCTGAAATACACGCCGGGATGGGCGAGAAGTTATGTGCCGCCATCACAGGAAACAAGAAACCTGGTGGCGCGTATGAAGCAGATTACTGCTGATGCTCTGATTAGAGGTCAGCGTATGGTCATAACTGAAGATTCTATTGTGCGCGGCACCCAGCTGAAAAACTTCTTGCTCGTCAAGTTGTGGGATGCAGGAGCAAAAGAGATCCACGTGAGACCTGCTTGTCCAGCACTCATGTATCCGTGCAAATACCTTTATTCGACAAGGCAGCTGGATGAGTTGTTTGCTCGAAGAATCCTAAAACGTATGTTTGGCAAGCACATAAAAAATATTGAATCGTATCTTGATCCTGACTCAAAACCGTATAAGAAAATGCTCAAGCTCATGGAGAAAGATCTAAATGTGACATCACTACGGTATCAGAGATTAGAAGATATGCTTTCAGCAACTGGTTTGTCCGCAAAGCGGTTGTGTACCTATTGCTGGACTGGTAAGGAAATAGGGGAGCAGTGAATATTGTCCCTTGACAGATTGCGCGATTTAGATAAAATAAAATCAGGCTATACCGTAAGTTGGAGGATGTGCACTTTACATATCCTTTTTCAACAAAATGAGTAAAGCTTGAAAGGAGAAACAAATGCCAACCTACGGAAATGTGAAGTGGTTTGATGGTAAGAAGGGATACGGTTTCATTGAGAAAGAAGACGGGTCAGGTGATGTTTTTGCCCATTATGCAGATATTGCAGGTGATGGGTACCGGACCCTTAGAGAAGGCGAGAGAGTTAAGTTCGAAATTACCGATTCCCCAAAAGGGGAAAAAGCCACGCAGATAGAGCGTGTTGAGCGCGAATAGAATAAACGAATCAAAAAGCCCCGGTACCGGGGCTTTTTGAATATGTAGCAGATTAAGGTTAGCGGATTCTTAAAATAAACCCTGTATCATTGATGTAGATATCGACAGTGTCTTTATTCGGGTACTGGAATGCCCCGATACCATAAGCGGTATCGATAAAAGGGATTTTACCACTGTGCTTCAAGAGAAATTTCCACAACTTTGTTTCCGGCTGTATTTGATAGACTGAGGCTATTTGCTTTTCAGGATCTGTCCAGCGTCCGGTAAATCTCGTCACGCGATAATAAGCACCAGCGCCCAACCAACGTAAAGCAAGATTCCATCTTAGGAAATAACCGTCGATCATCCATTGTTCGCCGGAAATATTGAACCAGTGATAGCGGTTATTTACTCCGTCATAATAGGTTATTTTAGTTATATCAGTTTTTTCCTCAGCATATACCCAACCGATTTTTTGTTCGTCTGTATATCTTGAAAAAGTCTGGAGAAACAATGATAGGTAAATAAAAGAAGTCGCGAAACCAAATGTTATTAGAAAAATAATAAATGATGAAAAGAACTTCTTGAGTTTTGTTTTTTTTCTTACTAAATTGACAAATGCGGTGATAACAACAACAAGAGACACAACCAGGAGAGCTGTACCGGTAAAACCAACTATGAGGGTAAATTTATCCATTCACTCTTTCACGCACGTCAATGTTTTGCTATAACTCTTCTTCGTTCACATAAGGTACGAAGAGGTCACTCGTCGCGCCGCAGACTGGACAGACCCATTCATCTGGTAGATCTTCAAAAGATGTGCCAGTCTGGATGCTGTTATCAGGGTCACCGAGTTGCGGTTCATACACATAATTGCAGACGGTGCACTGCCACATGTTCATTGTAAACCTCCTTCATTAGCGTAAGATTCTAATAAAAATATGAGACCTGTCAATAGGAAAGAAGCAACTCTCATATTTAGCTGTAACTGTTCAATTTTCGGTGGAAGGTTGTAGTTGCGACATTTATGGCTGTCCTGAATTTACTGAAGGGGCGCATATTTGTTTTGAATTTCGGAGTATTTTGCACGATGAATCGTGCGACTACATTAGTCCATTGAGTTTTGAACAATTACATTTAGCTTGACAAGTCGATAATTATACCTAAACTATCTTTAATAAAAATATGTTTGTTTACCTGAAAGCATTGTTCAAATCCTTCGGTTGCATGTTCAGACGCTGGCCGCGCCATGTGGAAAAGAGAATGGCGCCAGTTGCCGAACTCCTGAAGCAAAACAAGTATAAAAGAGCAGGTGAAGAAATCGCCTATATTTCGCTGGATCTTTGTGCGCAGCTTGAGAGCGCAAAGATGAAGCCAAAACAAGCAGATGTGTACTTCACGTATCTACTGGATATCATGGACCTTTCTGTTGTGCCGCTGCAAAAAGAAGTCAAAGCACTGATATTGGAAGGAAATGTCCTTCGTGATTACGGTAAGAAATTCGGCGCTGACCTTAACCGTATGAGAGAGCTTGCGAACACAATTATCGGCGACCAGAATCGAACAATCGAACACCTGTGCTGATAAGATAATATGCTGGTGCTCAATATATGTTTGATGCTTATAAACAGTGATTTTGCGATATGTGGACACGAAGAGTCTCAGTTTCAGCCAAGCGTGATATATGTTGACAGCCTGTACTATGTTTTTTGGTCAGACTTCCGGCAATCCATGTCCATCTACGGTGCACGGGTAAAACCGGACGGTACTGTTATTGACTCGGCAGGTGTGTTCTTTTATCAAGGGTATTCAACATATGGTATCCGTACTGCGTATGATGGTCAGAACCTTTTGTTCGTTTTCCGCGACGGTTGTTGAAATATCGGTAATATCATTGGAGTGCGGGTCACTCCAGACCTTCAGATGCTCAACACCATACTTGTAAAAGCTGATAGCGATGTTTCGCGCGAACCTGATATTACTTTTGACGGCGATAATTACCTGGTTGTATGGTCAGACGGTACTTTTGGCGGTGAACATAAGGTTCAGGCAGCGCGTGTGACCCCTGACGGCGCAGTTCTTGATTCCGGGGTGGTTTTTGGCATGGGGGCTTATTGTGAATACCGACCTGCTGTAGCTTTTGATGGTCAGCGGTATTTTGCGGTTTGGTATAACTATAACCATAACCCAGCTGGTCTTTTCGGTCGCTTCATCAGCCCTGAATGTCAGCCTGAAGGCCATGAGCTTGCCATCAGAATATTGTCAGAGGGTGGTCTATTAGACCCGGATATTGCTTTTGGTGACAGTAGTTATCTGGTTGTCTGGAACGAGCCGTCGCTATACTATGATGATGATGTGTATGGACAACTCGTTTCAGTAGATGGCGATTTGATCGGCGACGTTATCCGGATTGCTCATGGTTCTTCATATCAATACAATGCACGAATTTGCGCTGGTGACAGCCTTTATCTTGTGGTATGGAACCAGAATAGTGCAATTTATGGTCAGTGGATAGCCATGCCTGGTCAACTCGTTGGCAGTAACTTCCAGATTTCAGATACAGTGAGTTGCACACGCGATTTGCCGTCTTTGGCAATCGGTAATACTGAGTGTTTAGTGGCGTGGCAGCAATTCCATGATGATAACTATGATATATTTGCTAATCTGGATATCCAACTTGGCGTGGAGCAAACATCTGAGGTTTGGCAAAATCATGAATTTCTTGGCGCTACAATAATCAGCGGTCCGCTGCATTTGCCGTTTAATGTTAATTGCCGTATATTTGATATCTCGGGAAGAAAGGTTGAGCCAGGACATCTTGGTCCAGGCATTTATTTCATCGAAATTGACGGCAAGATAGTACAAAAAGTGATAAAGATCCGCTAAATCACCAAGCTAATGGGTTCTTTTTGGGATCAAATCTAAACAAATCTAAACAGGCTGACCGAGAATAAGGAGTAGGGCGTTCACGCCCGCCCCGTTAAATAAACTTTTAGGAAAAGTATGAGCATCCCTATTACGCAATTTAACAGGGCCCGTAAAAATATGTCGAAATTTAATTACATTTAACGAGCCCCGTTAAATAACTACTTTCTGGTTTGCATTTGAATTTCCTATTAAAAAACCGCAACGGTCATTTGTATTTCTGATTTTCGTAAATATACTCTTATTGAACGGGACGAGCCTGAAGGCTCTACTCCTACAAATTCCGGCATTCTCGGTTAGCCTGTCTACATTCTACATAGCAATTGGCATAAGAAGAAGAAGATAAAAATCGCATATAGCATGTAGAGATTTGACCCGGTTCCTTTCCTAAAAAAGGATCCCAGCCAGTACTACCTAATTCATCATCCCGCTATCTATTTTGTTACTTTTTCAAAATCTCACTATACAAATCTTGGCTTATCCAAAAGCCTTTTAACTTAATTTCATCTAAAATATCTTTAAGATTTTTAACTAAACCTGACATATGTGCTTGTTTAAGAACGCCAAGCGTTCCAATAACATTGAAACTAAGGGATTTCGCAATCCGTCTTGGTTCCCGATTATCCAATATTACCAAATTGGCTTTTTCCTCTCGAGCTAAAACAATTGCTTCTGCTTCACCAATGTCCAATTCTGAAAGTAACATTTCAACCGCCATTCGATTCCGAATTTTCTTCCGAATAATCCACCCTAATTCAATCGCCGATTCTATTTCTTCGATTCCATACTTCCCTTTATCTTTGGGTATAATTTCATCAAACACTGCTTGAGGTATGATTATTTTTCCGTAGAGCTCTTTGAAAATATTGAGTTTTTTGACTAACGACAGAGTTATGAGTGGTGACGAATTGGCAATAACCTTCAAGTAGATTTAATCAATTCTCTTATAGTAAGCGCGTCTTCTTTGTATTCAGCAAGATCATAGTGAAGGGGAACTTTTCTATCTTTAAGCAATGCCATAAATTCCCATTTTGAAAGTTTTGCTAATTTTCGTGCTTGACCAAAAGTGAGTACTCCTTGTTCAAAAAAATAGACTGCCAATTCCCTCTGTATTACAATTGGTGCCTCGTCAGGGTTTATACCAGTAAGCTGGAGAAAATCAGCCGGTAATTTCAACTTTAACTCTAATTCCACTATAATTAAATATAGTTATAAATTTTAAAAAGTCAACAGATGTTTTGCTTTATCAAATCTACCCAAAAGGAAGTGAATGGGGTCAAATCTCTACATGCTACATGCATTCATCACCTTTGCCTCAATTTCCTTGTATTTCTCACTCACCGCCTCATTCTCAGCCATCTTTTCCCTTAAACGCCGTCGTAACAGATATACCGCACCATAATCAATGCCGCCTAATATATTTCCTATCTGGGATTGCGTTATCTCACAATGTTTGTATAATAATTCCGCCGCTATTCCACGAATCACTCCATTTGACTTACGCATCTTCAATGACTCCTCACTAATCCCACACTCCCTCCGCAATATCCCCACTACTAGCTCAGGCTCTAGTACGTTCATCACTAACTCCCGATAGGAAGGCTGATCACGGACTGAACCACGCCTAAGATAACACTTCACCTGCGCTACAAAATCCGCATCTCCCAATATCATTCGGCTCTGCACTTTCTTAAATGGACTTGCAATATCTCGTCTCAAACCATCAATAACAAAGGTACGATATCCCCGACGACTACCAACCATCGATAAGAGTAAATCGTAATCAATCATTGGAAGCGCACGGCGCTCACGCACATAACCAGGCAAACTGCTCCACCGGTAATCCCGGGCATAACGCCACTTTTCCCGATAATCCAATGACCGCATCTGGCGCACACGTACACTGTTCAAATGAAGATACCGCGATACCTCAAGTAGATAGCTGTCCGCATCGATCAAAAACGCTTTATACCTCTCCTGATAGAGATTACCGCTACGACGGTGACGCCAATTAAACCAACCGGTATAACAAATATTAAAATGACGCATAAACTCAGAACAATTCGCCTTTTTGGTCTGAATAAGCAAATGAAAATGATTGTTCATAAGAATGTATGCATATAGTACAACCTGATAGGTCTCTAATGATCTTGAAAGTAATGAAAGAAATCGGTTACGATCCTTATCATCCATGAAAATCTTCCTTCGTTCAATACCTCGACAGGTAATATGATAGAAGGCACCTGGAAACTGAATTCTTAAAGCCCTCGCCATTACTGCATTATACTCATTCTTCTCCAAATGTCAATATCTTATGTAGAATGTAGAGATTTGACCCCAATCCCCTCTTGCATTTATCCTTTTCCTTTTTCCACAAGATTTAACTTTTTTTGGTTTACATAGAAATGTACTTATCATTTGCGTGTTTATGACGTCAGCAATACAGGCATTGTATAATTACCTTCGCTGGAAGAAAGAAACAAGAAAAAATTTGTAATGAAGGCATTTAACTACTTAGGGGAAAGGCGAGAATTGGCGTGATAAGGTTTTGTGTATACGGTAAATGTCTAATGTCAAGACCTGCCACCTTTTTCTTTTTCTTTTTTTAAGATGTGTCCATGTTTCTGATAGAAGGCGTAAGAAGGTGAAACAGCTGGCTTTTTTGTAAACCTTTTATTGCCTTCTTAGCCCTTTCCTGCCATCTCCTCCCCTTTTCTACCCTCTATCTCAACGCATCTAAGTATGCTTTGTTTTCCTTGAGTTGATCATAGGAGAAAAAAACGACCCCGGAAAAGGCTTTAGATTTTACTATTTCAACCTGTCTGCTTATCTCCTCAGGCGATAAAACATACAGACCCAAACCAACGGTCACGCGGTAGGGGTCATCCACTGCTTTCAGAACTCTGTTCAGGTTACTCTTTATGTACTTGCCATAAGCCATCAGGCAAACAAAATCTACGTATCCCGCATTTAGCCAGCCTAACCAATCCTGATGATGTTCATAGCGTGCACTTAAATAGTCAGGTTTGACTGCTGCGGAAATCAGTATCTCAGGTCGTTCCTTTTTCAACGCATCTTTTATTTGTTTTGCAAAAGCAGTGAGGTCCGCTGAGATAAACTCACGCCATTGTTTGGCTAAGTCATCACATCCCCAAAGACCGTATCTTGTTTTTAACTCATCCTTGGTGACCAGATCAAGTGGATCTACATAATATTCCCTCATGAATTTGCTGCGCAGACTTACATCATACACAAAACTGGACGTCGGGTAGCGTATATAGTCAAAATGAATCCCATCAAAATCATACTTTCTAATGATTTCCTGTGCGATATCTATGATATAGGATTGTACTTGCGGATTTGCCGGTGTCAGATAATAACCTTCAGTGCCTATGTTTTTAAGTTCTTCAATAGTGTAATCAACGATTGACCGGTCGTCCTGGTCGCGGACAAACCAATTTGGTTGTCGGTTAATAGGATGCTTACTGTTCATGGTCTTTGGTGCAAAGCCCCACGAATAAAAAACATTGATCCATGCTGACACCTTGATGTTCCGACGGTGTGCTTCATTCAGGAATTCTCTTAGCCATTTATCAGATTGCATTTTACTTGGGACATGTGTTGACGGATAATAAGCCTCACCCAGGGCAAATATCTGCAGGAAGATATGGTTGAATCGTCCATCCAGGTTATCAAAAATAGCATTTTTGTCCTGAATTGACCAACGGGGAACCCAAACACCTTTAAAATCTGTATGCAAGGTAAGAAACAGAATCAACAAACCCATATCCCAATGTACTCAAAAAACCCTTTTTGTCAACTCAAGGTTACTCATTATACCATGAAAAAAATGAATCTTCATTTGAAACGGTACGAGTATTGACTTTATCCTTTATTTACGTAGAATATTATATTATAAGGAGGAATATATGGGATTTACTGGAATACTTATAATTGTGCTCGTCTTAATTATTTTCAGCGCAATTAGGATACTAAAAGAGTATGATAGAGCAGTTGTCTTCAGACTCGGCAGATTCTTGAAGGTCAAAGGACCAGGTCTGTTCATCCTTTGGCCAGCTATTGATAAAATGGATAAGGTTGGGCTGCGGGTCATTGCCATGGATGTACCTCCACAGGACGTCATAACAAAAGACAATATCTCAATAAAGGTCAATGCAGTCGCTTATTTCCGGGTTTTTGAGCCGGATAAAGCGATCCTGGAAGTCGAGGACTATATGTATGCCACCAGCCAGCTTGCGCAAACTACACTGCGTAGCGTGCTCGGTGAGTATGAACTCGATGATCTTCTCGGGAAAAGAGAAAAAATCAATATGAGATTGCAAAAAATCATTGATACACAAACTGACCCCTGGGGCATCAAGGTCTCAACCGTAGAGATCAAGCATGTCGACATCCCTCAAGACATGCAGCGCGCAATCGCCCGCCAGGCTGAAGCCGAAAGAGAAAGACGCGCAAAGGTTATCCACGCAGAAGGTGAACTCCAGGCTGCGGATAAACTCAACCGAGCGGCAAAGATCATCAGCGAAACATCCACTGGCATACAGCTGCGTTTCCTGCAGACACTCAGTGAAATAGCTACTGAGAAGAATTCTACAACCATTTTCCCGGTGCCGATCGATCTCTTTGCTCCCTTTATCAAAAAACTGAGCAAGACGTCGAATGAAAAAGAATGATCAGAGTCTATCAGCAAGAAACATTAGACCTTTTTGACCTGGCAAAAGACGTAATCAAAGATTCTTTCAACCTCGTGGCACAGGATCAAGGGCATATCACCTTACCGAAAAGTTCATACGACCCTTTGAGACAGCAGTATGATGCAGCGGCTATTTTGCACGACATTGCCGTAAAAAAAGACGAAGATATCGATTACAACCTTTGTTTAGTGAACGTTGACATATACGCGCAAAACATGAACTTCATATTCGGTTTAGCCAACCCCATACGAAAAACCGCGGTCGTCTCAACTTACCGTCTTAACGGTAACAATATCAGAGAGCGTATTACTAAAGAGATTGTCCACGAAATAGGTCACCTTTTGGGACTCGGACATTGTGTTAATGATAAGTGTATTATGCACTTTTCCAATACGGTAAAAGACACGGATGAAAAAGAACATATCTTTTGCAAAAATTGCAGGAGGCAAATTGAGTAATTATACACTGTTTACACCTGGACCTATTGATGTACCTGACGAGATATTGAAAGCAACTTCAAAATCTCTTGTCTATCATCGCGAGCAGAAGTTCACCAGAATGTTTGGTGAAATTGCCGATGGTCTTAAAAAGGTACTTTTGACCAAAGGAAGAATCTTCTTTTTCTCGGCATCCGGCACCGGTGCAATGGAAGCAGCATGTAGTAATGTTTTATCAAGCCATGATCAACCAATTGTTGCTATCTGCGGTAAATTTGGGGAACGTTGGTTCGAGATTTGCAAAGGCTATAATACAAACCCCATTGTTACCAGGGTAGATTATGGAAAATCAATTGAGGTATCGAAGATACAAGAGGTATTAAAGAAAATCAATAAGCCGGCCGTTGTCTTCACAACTCTTACCGAAACATCGACCGGCGCGCTAAGCGATATCAAGACGCTTGGTGAGGTTGTAAGAAACCACGGTTCGTATCTTGTTGTGGATGGCGTTGCGGGCATTGGCGCTGACCTGTGCCCGCAAGACGACTGGCATATCGATATCCTGGTCGGTGCCTCACAAAAGGCATTGATGTCACCACCCGGGGTATCTTTTATCTCGGTCAATGACCGGGCATTTGAAAAAATGAAAGAATCTGACCTACCCAGCTATTACTTCAATCTCAAGATCTACGAGAAATTCCGAGTCAAGAATCAAACGCCGTGGACACCAGCAATAAACGTGCTGTACGGGTTAAAAAGCAGTCTTGACAGTATTTTGAAACGGGGGGTTGAAGAAACTTTTGAGCATCATAAAAACCTGGCAGAATACATCCGTGAGCGCGTCGGCAATATGGGTTTAGAACTACTGCCTGAACATCCATCAAACGCACTTACCGTCATGAAAGTTTCGAAAAATAACAGCACTATGCTCATAAATGAGCTAAAAGAAAAACACGGTATCCTATTTGCCGACGGTCAAGCTGATCTAAAAGGTAAAATAATCAGAATCGGCCACATGGGGAATTATGACGTCAGCAAAATGACTGGGGTGCTTGACGTCCTTGAAACATTATTAAGTCATTGGAGAGTAAAAAATGAATAGATACATAAAGTTAGGTTATGAAGGTATTGAGCTTGAACTGCCCGTTCATGCGCTTTATCTGTATCGAGGAAGTAAGCAGCTTCTCGAGAACATCGTACCTCTCATAACCGAAGGTAACGAACGTAAGGAAAAATGTATCTTTATCGGCAGTGAAGACAATAGCAAATACCTAAAACAAAAGTTCAAAAAGCAGATAATAACCATCAGTAAAGGGATTGATGCAGCTGATTTTATTCCCTGGATAAAAAGTGAATATGATAAACTTCCAAAAAACTACCACGGTTTACGCGTCTTTCTGGAGAGCACAAATGACTATCTTGGATACGAAGATATCCTGGATGATTTCAATACCCAGCCTGACCTGAGACTCTTCTTGCTTTGCCAATACAGAATCGACACAATAACCTCTGATCAACTCCTCGATATTCTGAAGATACACCCTTACGTCTTTGTCGAACACCTACTCAAACCTAACTGTTTTTATTCGCGCATCAAACATCGCATATGGCTCGATCCTTTAACCGGTATATTCAATCGCCGGTACTTCGAAAACCAGCTTAGCAAAGAACTGCAGCGCGCTTCACGATATGAACACAGTCTTTCAGTTCTCTTTGTTGATATTGATCAGTTCAAGAAGATCAATGATGAATTTGGGCATCAGGCTGGTGATCACGTATTAGAGGAACTAGCTGATATTCTCGAGCGCAGTGTACGCAGCGTTGATGTCGTAGCACGCTACGGCGGCGATGAATTCATCGTTCTTTTGCCGGAAACTAAAAAGCCACACGCCAAAAAAACTGCAGAACGTATCCTGAAGTACATAAAACACCATGATTTCTTCAAAAATAAGCTAAAGGTAAAAGAACTCGCAATTTCAATTGGCATTGCAGGTTTCCCTGAAGATGCAGGTGGAACATACGAATTAATAAAAAAAGCCGATAATGCACTTTACCAGGCAAAACGCGAAGGTGGTGGACGGGCGGTTCTGTGTGAATGACCGTTGTAACTGTTCGTACAAGGAGGCAAAATGCCGATAACCCCTTTAGAAATCCGCAAGCAGGAATTTCGAAAATCGCTGAGAGGTTACGACCCTCATGAAGTCAGGTCATTCCTTGAAATGGCATCCACAGAACTTGAAAACTTACTCCGGGAAAATGCTGGTCTCAGTGAAAAAGTCAAGGATATGGATGCCAAAATCGAAGATTATCGCCGTATGGAAAAGATCTTGCAGGACACACTTACAACAACCCAGCAGGCGGCTGATGAGCTGAAGAGCGGTGCCAGAAAAGAAGCCGAGACAATAATCGCCAATACAAAAGTCGAAGCGCAAAGGTTTCTAAGAGAAGCTCAAACTGAACTCGCCCGAGTTAGAGAAGAAACTAAAATGATTGAGCACCAAAAGCTTCTTCTTGTATCAGAATTCAGAGGGCTCTTGGAATCATATCTGAAGCTACTCGAAAGACTCGAGAAAAAATGAAACAGGAGGCATTGCGATGCAGGCAGAACCCAAGTTGACCAAAATCGTCGCCGGAGTCATTGAAAAACTATGACCCGAAATCATCGTAGATTAGCTCTTCTTTTTTTTCTACTGACCGCCATGCTGGTCAGCTGTTCAAATAAAGCAGAGCATATCGCGAACGCCCGCGGTTATATCAAGACCTGGAATTATAACCGCGCCCTGACTGAGATAATTTCCTATCGCAAGGCAAAAGACCCGGAAATTCAATACCTGTTAGGGTACTGCTATCTAAAAAAGAATGAATTCGGTGAGGCAGCAATATATTTCAAAAAATCATTAGCCAACAGTGATGTCTTCAAAGACAGTGTTATTATGCTCTATGACAGACTTTCTGAAAATGCTATGAAAATAGGTGAGTCAGAAAGAGCCCTGTTCTTTTACGAAGAAATAGCGAAATTGGTGCCGATGTATGAACAAGCAAGTAACCTATTCCTGATCGGTGATTTGAACTTCGATAACGGTAACTACCCCGCCTCTATCCAGACTTACATCAAAGCATTAGCAATCGATTCAACATCAAAACAGGCAAGGAGAACAAAACAGAAACTTGTAAAGGCGTTATTCGAAAACAATAGCCTTTACAGGGCACTGGAACTCGCTCAAGAGCAGTACGAGAATTTAAAAACTGCAGCCAATTTATTGCAGCTGAGCGAAATACATTTTGCGCTTGGGAATAACCTTTTTAATAAAGGCTTATTAGATAGTGCGCAGGCTTTCTTTGAACTGATAATATCCATGCAAGAACCAAAATCACTGTTAGATGATGCATACTTCTTTGTTGGTGAAATATATCTCAAAAGAAACGATTTCGACAAGGCTCTTGAAGCTTACAAGAAGGTACTTCGGCTTAACCCTTATGAAAAAGGTGAGGTTGTCAGAAAAGCAAAAGAACGGATCAAGGAGATTAAGGAGAAAGCATGAAAAAAGTGTTTGTCATATCACTGGTATTGTTTGTCTTCATCGCATGCGGCACAAAACAAACGTTGTCATCTCTCGACCCAGATGATGCATTCGAAAGAGCGGTATCACTTTTCGAACAGGAAGATTATAGTAAAGCCGTACTAGCCTTTGAACGAATACTTTTCTACCACCCCTCGTCTGAATATGTCGATGACGCCCAATACTGGCTGGGTAGAACGTATTTCGAGCAAAAGGATTATGACCAAGCTATTGTTGAATTTGATTATTTGATAAAGAACTTTCCAACGTCAGGTTTTGTCGAAGAAGCATATCTTTTTCGCATCAAGGCATATCTTGAGAAAGCACCGGGTTTTGAAAAAGATCCAACTGGAATCGAAAATGCAATTCTTTTTTGTGATCGGTTTCTCACCCATTTCCCAAATTCCAAGTACACGGACGAAGTAAAAGAGATGATCCTGGTCGCACGGAATCGTCTTGCTAAAAAGGAAATCGAAAATGGAAAAATCTATCTTAAACTCGGTGAACCGAAAGCTGCGCTTCTCTATTTCAATTACGTAATTGAAACCTATCCGGAAACCCAGTTTAGTAGCGAAGCAAAATATAATGCCGCAAGAATATTAGAAAAAAATGGACAACCTGACAAAGCATTAAAATTCTATAAAGAACTACTCGAAGATGACAAATGGCGTGAAAAAATAATGAAAGAAAAAGGTGTAGAGATTCTGGAAGAAAAATAGAAAAAATAATAAATAAATCACCGTTTAGACAAAAAGAATGAAGGAAGTTAAGAAAGTAGGTGTATTCGGTGGGCTTTTTGACCCATTACATATCGGGCATCTTATCGTTGCCCAATTCGTTTTAGAAGAATTTAGGCTGGGTAAAATAATATTTGTGCCCGCCGGCAATCCTCCCCATAAACATAAATATTCGCCTTATGATACTAGGTACAAAATGACTGAGCTGGCAATAATGGGCAACCAGAAATTCTCCATTAGCGATATTGAAAAAGAGATACGTGGTAAGACATATACGGTTGAAGTTCTCAAGAACCTCAAGCAACAAATCAAGGGGATGATCTATTTGATAATTGGGTGTGACCAATGGGAAGAGATTGGTACATGGAAAACACCTGAAGAGTTGTTCAAATGGTGCAAGGTAATTGTCATGCCACGACCTCACTGTTTGATCAAAAAAATAAGCCGTTTTTCAAAACAAATATTAATAAGTCATTCACCCTTAATAGATATCTCATCAAGCCTCATAAGGAAAAAAGCTAAACAAAGCAAGAACATCACCTATTTAGTACCGCCTTTAGTACATCGGTATATAAAGAGAAAAAATATGTACAAATAAGCATTTCTGGAATATGGATATAATTAATTATGGGTAAGGAATTTGTACTCATTGATGGACATTCAATAATATACCGATCATATTTTGCCTTTATCAAGAACCCTTTGAAGAACAGCAAAGGTGAAATAACATCCGGTATTTTCGGATTCTTGAATACCCTGGAAAAAATCAAACAGACCATCGGTTCAGAGTATATCGGTCTTGTTTTTGATACACCAGGCAAGACATTTCGCGATGAGATATACGAAGAGTACAAAGCTACTCGACCACCCCCGCCACCAGATATTCCTTTCCAGGTAGAGAAAGTCAAGGAAATCTGTCAGCACCTTGGTATAGCCAGTTTCGAACTCGAGGGATATGAAGCTGATGATATTCTGGCAACTTTTGCTGCATCACTACAAAAAAAAGGCAGTGTCTATATCGTAACGTCAGACAAGGACCTGTTTCAATTGGTGAACGACCGTGTCTTTATCTATGATGCATACAAAAACCTCATCTATGATCGAAACCAGGTCCTTAAGAAATTCAAGGTGGCCCCCGAACGCATCGTAGACTACCTCGCATTAACCGGTGATGCGAGTGACAATATACCTGGCGTCCCTGGTATTGGTCCAAAACGGGCAGTGGAGATCCTCAAGAAATACAATAAATTCCAGGACGCCGTAGATCAGGATAAGAGAATCCTGCCGCATCAAAAGCAAGCTTTGCTGTCACATCAGCTTGTCGTCTTAAAATATAACGTACCCATGGAAATCAAACCCCCGGCGCTCTGCGTTAAAGCACCTGATATTGAAAAACTCATGCCCATATTGCTGGACCTGGAATTGCATGCGTATATAAAGACCCTTGGTCAAACTGCACACCCTGACCTAACGGGTAAGCCCCATAGGATGTCTCCTATCCAACTGGATAAACATGCTAGTGATCTAGCCAAGATAAAACCAGGAGAGGTCATCAGTATTTTTTCAGGAAGCAGCGATGAAATCATTGTTTGCACTGACGAGCAGACACTTTTTCAAACTACATTACATGCTGCCAAGCCCTTACTGCAAAACAAGAAAATCATCAAGGTCGGCTACAACCTAAAAGATCTCATCAAGGATACCTCGATCGCACACCCATTTTTTGATATCAACATCGCCGCTTGGCTCATCGATCCGAACAAACGGTCACAGAAACTAGAAGACCTTGCTTTACGCCATTTGAATGAATACGCGGCGATGACACCGCTCCATGCCGCAAAATACATATACAAACTTTACCCAATACTCAAGGAACAACTAAAAAATCAGTATGCACTGTACCAAAAAATCGAAGAACCGTTAATTGATGTCCTCTGCCATATGGAAAAACGCGGCATCAAGATTGACCTTGATTATTTCGCACACTTGAGCAAAGAATTCGGCACTGAACTTGCGCATATTGAACAAAAAATACATCGTCTCGCCAAGGTACAATTCAACATTAACTCGCCAAAGCAATTGGCAAAGATTTTATTCGAAAATCTGAAATTGAAGCCGTTAAAACGGGGCAAGAGTCACTACTCGACAAGCGTCGATGTGCTTCAACAACTTAAGGACGTTCATCCATTACCTGAACAAGTGCTCAAGTTCCGCACCTACGCAAAGATAAGATCGACATTCATTGAACCCATGATGGCAGCTGCCAAACATGGTCGAATCCATACAACTTTCAATCAAACAGGTACATCAACTGGTCGACTTTCTTCTACCAACCCCAATATCCAGAATATACCGATACGGACTGATATTGGACGCAGAATCAGAAAAGGTTTTATTGCGAATCACGGGTTTTCCCTCATATCTGCAGATTATTCGCAGATTGAACTAAGACTCCTCGCCCATATTTCAAATGATAGTAACCTTATCAAGGCCTTTGAGCAAGATAAAGATATCCACCGTCATACTGCGGCGTTAATCTATGGTATCTCTGAACCTGACGTTGATGATAATAAACGACAGATGGCAAAAGTGGTAAACTATGGCTTAATCTACGGAATGAGCGATTTTGGACTGGTCCAGCGGCTCAACATCCCGCGTGAACAAGCAAACCAATTCATCGAAACATATTACAACTTTTATCCTGATGTGGAAAAGTGGCGTGAAGAAGTAATTCTTCGCGCTGAAGACCGCGGGTATACTGAAACCCTGCTGGGACGAATACGCCCTTTACCTGACCTCCATTCGAAAAACCATAGCCTGAGAGAATTCTCCAAAAGGGCAGCGATCAATACACCTATCCAGGGGACTGCGGCAGACCTCATAAAACTGGCAATGATCGACGTGGAAACCAGACTCCATAGGGGTAAGTTCAAGCACGGCTTACTGCTGTCGATTCATGACGAATTAGTCTTTGAGATTGAAGACGAGCGCCTTGGTGAAGCACAGGCGATCATAAAGGACTGCATGGAACACGCGCTAACCCTTAATGTGTCCATGAAGGTCGCTATTGGCATAGGCAAGAATTGGGATGAGGCACATTAGCAAAAAACCTTATTTAACGGGGTTGACCCCGTTACTAATCCTTGGTATGGTTGGCGTAAAGAGTTAATGCTTTTGTCAGTACAACACGAATTGTGACTGATATTCCAGAAACATATTTCGAACAATTAGCTGAAATTCCGATATAAGCGTTTTTAATCATAATTTTCTTGAAATTTCTTATCTTTTTGTAATCGGGTATTATAATTAAGATAGGGGGTTGACAAAGTTATTTTTTTATCATATAATCTTAATGTGAAAAGGTATTTAGGCATTAAGAAAGCAGGTAAGGCGAGCAAGATTAGGCAGCGGATTATTCAGCATTTTGCTGAGTTGGGTAAATTAAAGGGGGTTTTAGCAACGAGAAAGCCGATGGTGAAAGGGACGGTTTACGAGTATCGGAATCGTTGTGGTAAGAAGGGTTGTCGTTGTATGCGGGGTGAGTTGCATACCCGGATGGCGTTATCATATAGTGAGCAGGGTCGAACCAGGTTAAGGTATTTGAAGCCTGAGCAAGTGAGGAGGTATGAATGGTTAACCG
>JAUWCU010000064.1 GCA_030609135.1 Candidatus Stahliibacteriota bacterium
CCCCGTGAAATACAACGTTTTTGACCCCGTTAGATACTGAGCTTCAAATATGCTTATGCTCTTCAATCGTATAACAGGGTGTTATCTAACGGGGTTGAGGGTAATAAGACTGAAAGTTCAGTAGCGAATATAGTAATGGATTTATCAAGTTTCAATCAGTATTATTACACGGGGTGAATCCTCTCCCTTTTGTAGTCGCCTGCCTGCTCACGCATTGCGGAGATTTATCGGGCTATGTTTGATAAATCAAACAACTACAAAATCACGTTTCCAATTGTAGTCGTCTGTCTGCTCACGCATTGCGGAGATTTATCCCGCTTCGTATGATAATACTATAAATAGGATTGCGGGATTTATCGGGCAGTCCAATGAACCCCGCTCCTTCATAAGGGGCGTGGGTGAATTGGACAACTACAGCGCAGAGAGGAAAGTGATCAATTAATACACCCTCTCCCGTTCCCCTCGACAGAACTCGGGACTTTCAGTAAGGGAGAGGGATGGCCTGTCTGCCTGAGGCAGACAGGCGACTACATCATAAAGGAACTTCTCGATGCCCCCGCACTTTTGCAAAAGTGCGGGGTTACTCGAAGAGTAAAATATTACTGTTCCTCTCACCTTGTTCGAGACAGGCGAGCGTAGTCGAGAACATCATTTCGTGGATGATATGAGAACTATTTTAGGTTCTCCTTAGTAATACACCCTCTCCCTTTTTAAGGAAGAAGGATGGAGTCTGCCCTCGCGAAGCGAAACCGGCCCCATAGGATGTCAATCGTACGGGGTCATTCCCCGGCCTGACCGGGGAATCCAGTTCTTTTACTATCATCAAGCATCTAGTATCTTACATCTGCCGTTATGGGGTGAGGGTTTCCTAAAACATCTAATTTGATATTTCACCAACCTTAAAGAAACACTTGAATTTTATCGAAAATTGGCTTATAATTCATTATGATTAAGGTCTGTGATTCAGAAGAACCAGGCATCCCGGTCAATGCATTGCTCATTGCTATTAATGACCAGAGGATTGATGATATATTAGAATACCGTTTTTACAATGATCAATCTAAAACAAGGCGTGTCTTGATTGAACATGAGGGGAATAAAACCGAACTAATATTTAAATCTGACAAAGCAATCTCTATTCAATTAGAAGATCCAGTATACAAAGAGTGTGAGAATAACTGTGATTTCTGTTTTATAAATGGTCTGCCCCCTGGTTTGAGAAAAGAACTCTATTTCCGGGATGATGATTACCGACTCTCGTTTATGTTTGGTAATTTCCTCAGTCTTACTAATATCGATAAGAAAGATATCCAAAGGATTGCGCGCTTAAGACTCTCCCCTCTCTATGTATCAGTTCACACTACTGATCCGGAATTGCGCAGGAAACTGTTCAAGCATGAAAAAGCGGGGTTTATCATGGAACAACTCCGTACCTTAATCGACCACGATATAAGGATTCATTGTCAAGTCGTTGTCATCCCAGGGGTTAATAATGACGCCAACCTGATCAAAACGATCACTGACCTTGGCGCATTATATCCAGGCATTGCTTCTATCGGTATCGTACCAGTAGGCAAGACCATACACACAAATGAAATCCCTTCAGTATCTCAGAACCAGGCTAAGAAAATAATCCACGCCACACAAGAGCTCCACAATACCTACCGAAAAAAGTATGAGCAGGGTCTGGTATACCTTGCCGATGAATTCTTCATAAAAGCCAATATGCCGATCCCTGAAACTGAGTATTACGACGACTTTCCTCAATATGAAAATGGTATTGGCATAACACGAACTTTTCTCAGTGAAATAGACAAATTAGATCTAAAGAAGAAGATCCGCGGCAGGTATTTGTTCCTGACTGGTTTCTTAGCCTTTTCATTTGTCAATGAGTTGAAAGCAAAGCTACAGACCCTTGGCTGTATTGATGAGAACCTTGCCGTCGCTGCAGTCCCTAATTCTTTTCTCGGTCCCTCAGTTACTGTTTCTGGATTGCTCGGCGCCAGGGATTTCACTGAGGCGTTAAGCAAAATCAATGGTAAATACGATAGGATCATTGTGCCACCAAATTGTGTCAATGATTCAAAACAGTTTATTGATAATCAGACCTTAAATGATACACGCGTTATTATTGCACCCCAAAGCCTGAAGGAGTTATTGACGTGGCTACAATAGTAATAGTAGGCAGAAAGAACGTAGGTAAGTCAACAATCTTTAACCGGTTGACCGGGATGAGACTGAATATCGTGTACAAAGAACCTGGCGTGACCCGGGATAGAATCTACGGCGAAGTAGAATGGTGCAGTCAAGTATTCAACATCATCGACACCGGTGGTTTTTTCCTCGGTGGAAAAGAAGAGCTCGCGGTCAAAATCAATCGCCAGATCGAATATGGCTTGGCTGAAGCAGACCTTGTCTATTTTGTGGTCGATGCTAAAGACGGTCTAAAACCAGGGGACCAAGACATCTGCCAATCGGTCCGTAAAAGCAATAAACCAGTATTCTTGTTAATAAACAAAATCGACTGCAAATACACTGAAAGTGAGGTTTTAGAGTTTTCTAAGCTGGGATTCAAGAATTCATTCTTGGTCTCAGGAGAAGCCGGCATCGGATTTGGTGATGTTTTGGACAAAACTATTAAAATCCTGCCCAGGGTGACAAAGAAACGCATGCGCAAAAGCATAAAGGTATTGATTCTTGGACGACCTAATGTCGGCAAGTCAACGTTATTAAATGCCCTAACAAAACAAGAACGTGCAATCGTTGATGAACAACCTGGCACCACTCGAGACGTGGTGCGCGCCACATTCAAATATCAAGACAAAAACATCGAAATCATTGATACCTGTGGTTTACGCCGCAAAACGCATATTAAAACCTCGGTTGAGTTCTACTCCATGGTACGCGCGGTGAATGCTATCGAAGATGCCGATATTGCGATTGTGCTATTTGACACGACTGAAGGTGTTGTTGATCAGGACCGTCGCATTGCCTCGATCGTGCTGTCAAAAGCAAAAAGTTTGGTCCTGGCGCCCAATAAGATTGATCTTATAAAAACAATAAACAGAAATAGAATTGTCCCCTCAACCTATAAATCATTCAAATCCCTGGAATTTGTACCGATCGTACCCATCTCCGCGAAACAAGACATCGGCTTAGAACAACTTTTGACCTGTATCTTGAGTGTTCATGCTGAATCCCGCAAGTTCGCTGACAAGACCGTTGTCGGAAATATGGCAAAAAAGCTGCAAAATCCAACTAATGGATTTCTTGTCAGCTTAAAGCAGGTAAACACTGGACCACCCATATTCCGAGCTGCTCTATCTGTCAAAGTCAAGGAACATTATATCAGGTATTTACGCAAATCAATTCGTGGGTACTTCGGTTTCAAAGGTGTGCCGATACTGATAAAAACAAAAAGTGTAAAACCACCCCGGTTAAGATATCTCTCTGTGAGGTACAAATAATGGACTACGTGCTCCCTTTTATCATAGGTTTTGTTTTTGGAATAATCCCCTTTTCCTACATACTTGGTAAAATGAAAGGGCTTGATCTGAAAAAAGTCGGCAGCGGGAATATCGGTGCCACAAACCTCGGTCGGGAAGCAGGCTTACCATTCTTTGTCCTCGGTTTTATATTAGATGGACTGAAAGGTCTCATCCCGGTCCTTTTAACGAGAAACCTTGGATATCTTACGGCACTTGCTGGTGCTGGCGCAATACTCGGTCACATCTTCAACCCTTTGTTTAAATTCAGCGGCGGCAAAGGCGTCTCGACCACGATCGGCGTGGCTATTGGAATAGTGCCGAAATCTTTTCTGATCTCCTTAGCGGTCTGGGTTGTAGTTTATTTAAGTACGTTTATTGTTGCTTTAGCATCTATCGGGTTTGCGGTCGCCTTACCAATTTTCGGTTTTGTGATGAATGAAGCTACCCTGACCGACCGGATATTCATGGTAACAATGGCTGGGTTTATTATTTACGCCCATCGTTCTAATATAAAAAGGATATTGAAAAAAGAAGAAGCGAAATTTATTCTCTGGACAAGGAAATGAGATTATCCATACTTGGCTGCGGCAACTGGGGTTCAGTGTTCGGTATCATGCAGCAACGAAATGGTCATGATGTGAAGATCTGGGAATTTGATAGAAAAAGGGCTGAGCATATTTCACAGACACGGGATAATGCACCGTTTCTCATCGGTAAAAAAATACCTGAAGAGATATTTGTGCACTGGGATATTAAAAAGGTCCTGGTTGGCGCTGAGGTCGTAGTCTTTGCTATACCCTCCCAAGCATTGCATAGTACTATTGATGAACTAACTAAAGTTGATATAAGTAGCGCGTATTTTTTAAGTTTGACAAAAGGGGTTGATATTAAAACGCTGAAAAGACCATCAGAGATCATTGATCAACTGGCATCAGCAAGGGGCCGAGTCTACGTACTATCTGGTCCATCAATAGCCAATGAAATAATTCGAGGAGAACCGACCGCGGTAGTGCTTGTTGGTCCGGATCCTGCAGGTGCCACAAACCTCCAGCATGAATTAGCATCGAACAACTTCCGGATTTATATCGGGGATGATATTATCGGCGTGGAGCTCGGTGCAGCGATCAAGAATGTTATCGCTATCGCCTGCGGGATAAGCGCTGGCTTGGGGTTTGGAAAGAACGCCAAAGGCACTTTGCTCGCCCGGGGGATCGTCGAAATGCAGCGCTTAGGCATTGAACTGGGCGCCAAAGCAAAGACCTTTTGGGGACTTTCTGGCTTGGGCGATATGGTAACGACCTCATTTAGTGAAGAATCACGTAACCACAGGTTTGGTAAATGCATCGGCGCTGGCAAAAGTATGGCTGAGATCAAAGCCGAGATGATCATGGTTGCCGAGGGTTTCCCGACCTCAAAAGCAGTCATGGCGCTAGCCAGTAAGTGTGAAATTGAAATGCCGATATGTGAAGTGGTATACAGTATATTGTTCGAGAACAAACCTCCAAAACAGGGGTTAAGGGACCTCATGACCAGACCATTAAAGTATGAGTGAACTCAACTTTAGATGCAAACAGATGGGAACAGATGCAAACGGATATTATCTGTGTGAATCCGCTTTAATCCGTATGAATCTTTTAGTATTCGTAGAATACTAAAGAAGGAATATGATTGAAAAAGAATTTTTTTCGATTAAAGAAGTCGCTGAAATGCTGGACTTAAAACCGTATATATTGAGATACTGGGAAAAGGAATTTGCGATTCTCAAACCAAAACGGAATCGTGTGGATCGAAGATACTATTCAAAAAAGGACATCGACATCATTAAGTTGATAAAAGGTGTCTTGTATGACCAGGGCTATACTATTGCTGGTGCAAAAAAGAAACTCGTTCGATTGAAAGATGGACCAGAACAGTTATCGCTTCCACTTCGGAATAGAAGTAAGGTGTTGAAAGAAATAAAGGCCGAGCTGCAAAATATCAGCAATCTTCTAAACGAATACTAAGGAGAACATATAATAGTTTCAGTGGATTTCGTTAGCATGTTACACTATTGTCACTCTGAATTTATTTCAGAGTCTCACTTTATCGAGATTCCGAAACAAGTTCGGAATGACAGGTTCCACAACATAATTGAAAATATTATATGTTCGGAGTAATAAGACAAGCTATTCTTCGCCTATCGCACTGATTTTTGCAGTAGCTTGATTCTTTAAGCTCAGCGATTCAGCAATAAGGTTTGCCTGAAGATAGTATTCTCGGGCTACCTCTTTATCACTTAAGCTTATCGATACATCGCCGGCAAGGAGTAATACTCTTGCTGCATCATCCCTTTTTTGTCCAAAATATTCACAAGCCAAGAGATAGTGTTCACGCGCGCGCAGATAGTCCTCTATCTCAAGATATATGTTGCCGATTTCAACGTAGACTTCGGGTTTTTTGCCGACATTCCGTATTAGGTCTTCCAATATCCCCACGGCTTTGTCGTAGTAACCCGCTCTTCGATAAGCTTTTGATTTCAAAATATATGCATCGAACAGGAAAACCGATGACGGAAATTCATCAATGAGTTTGTCAATCATCGTTTCCGATTCTTTGTTCTGACCCAGTATATCATATACTTTGGCGATTTCGAAAATAGCTTTTTCGCGATATTTCTCATCCTCCAAAAGTAAATTATAGTAATGCAGTGCAGAATCATATTTTGATTCCTCGACGTAAATCATGCCGAGTTCATCAGCGGCATAGGAATGGTATAACTCGCTATTCTTACCAGCTAGCAGTTGAGCAAAGACCCTTTTGACCTCATGAATATTACCCGTTGTTTGATATACCATTGCTTTTTCAATGAGCGCCTTATGGGCAACCGATGATCCAGGTTTATGCTTAATTATTTTGTCAAGGATTGAAAGACTCCGGTAATATTCTTTCTTCTTGAACAATATCTTGGCGATACGCAGCTGTGTACTGGGGGTAAGACTTGATAGCGGATTATCGTCAACAAATCCCTGCAGCGCATCTATTAATGTAGGATATTTCTTCAGATAATACAGCGTTTCATAAGTTCTTAAAAGTGTCTGCGCCTCAATGTTCGGCGATGGTTTGAATTCCTTGACTTGATTGTAGGATTTCAAAGCCTGATTATACTTTTTTAAGTCGAAATATGAATCACCGAGATTTTTCTGCGCCACTGCCGCATAAAGCGACCTGGAATAGACCTTCACAAGTTCGCTGTAGAAATCAATCGCCTGATCATATTCCTTTCTCTTGAAGTTTATCGAAGCAAGGATAAATGTAGCTCTATCCCCATACCGAGAATCCGGGAAATCTTCCCGTTGCCGCAAGAGCAACTCTTCTGCCTTTCCCCAGAAGCCGAGGAAATAGACAGCCCTTCCCTTATGAAATAGGTATTGGTCCACTGAATCAGACAAACCTTCAAAGTAATGAACAGCCGAATCATACCTTGACTCATTACTAAAGGTCATGCCGAGGAGAAATTGAGCTTTGCAATCAGTTTGGAAATCCAAATATTGTCTTAGATACTCGCGTGCCTTTAAGTTATCCTTGAGAAAGTAGTATATTCTGGCTAGTTCATATATTGCGCGCTGCCTGAGCATTTCGTTATTACTGCAGCAAACAACTGAATCAAGCAAAGCAAGGCTTGTTTTATACTCCTTTACTTTGGAAAAAGCAAGCGCCAGCCCGATCTCTCGATAACCAAAAAAGTAATTCACGCCCTGATATTGCCTGATAGCATCCTGGAACAAACTACGCTCAAATGTTTGACGCGCACTAACTAATTGATTGTAGTCCCCAATATAATCAATTAACAGTACGATATCTACTGAATCTGGAGTTTCTCTAAAATACTGCATCGCCGCGTCAATTTCATTCTGTTTCAGTTTTATCAAACCTAAGTAGTAATAGGCCTGCCAAATATCGTTACGTTTTTTCAACAAACGCTCAAAGTATTCTGCCGATTGGTCGTACAAGCCGAGTTGATACTGAACTACACCAAGATAGTAGAGTACGCAAGATCTCTTGGAGCCAACAGCCTCAAGGTATTGCCTGCTCTTGTCCAATTCACCATGGATCAAAGCATAAACCCCGGCGCGGTAGTAATTCTCGTACGAAGGATCAATCGATGAAACAAGTTCGAAATACCTTGATGTCTCTTCAAAGAATTGTTCATTAAACGAGACCCCACCCGGTATCATTATGAACAGCAAGATACTACTCAAGTGCCACCTCTGCTGTATATATTTTGACTAACTCGCGAGACTCAGCATTAAAAACAAATTGGATTTGATAACCGGCAAGTAGCGGGTGATTGTGTATCCTGGCAAAATACCTCAATATCAAATAGGTCCTAATACTATCCAGTGCAGCAAACTTAAATTTGTAAAACAGCATCCCTGAAACATCATGGTGCTCTTTCGTTATCATTAGCAATAAAGCTCGATCCTTTTCAATCTCAGACCTGAATCCATCTACGACACGCTTGTACTCAGCACCATCGCGCAAAAAAATAGTTGCCTCTTTGTATTTCCCTGCGCAGACAATCTCAAAATCTCCCTGGTTAAGGCTTTTGAACGGGTTGTAAGTCTGGCATGCAAGAATTAGCAGTAAAGCAATAATGAAAATTCCAAGAAGATAACCCGCCAATACCCTATATCTACTATCAATCATCTGTTATCTCCTATCTATCATCTGTTATCTGCCATCTGTTATCTGTCATCTACCATCTGTCTTTACTCTGCCCTCGGGTGTTTTTTTCTATAGATTTCTTTTAGATGCTTGGTTGTCATATGCGTGTATATCTGGACTGTTGAAAGCGATGCATGACCAAGTAATTCCTGCACCGCCCTTAAATTCGCTCCGTTCTCTAACAGGTGCGTAGCAAAACTGTGTCTTAAAATATGCGGGTTAGTGCCGGCTGCTCGAGCCAGTTTGACAAGATATTTACGTACTATACGCTGTAGGGAACGTGTTGATAAAGATCCCCCTCGATAATTCAGGAATAACTCAGGCACATTTAACCCAGCAGCTTTGCATTTATCAGGGTTATGCCGGACTCCAAGATAGTCAAGAACCGCATTCTTGGCAGGTTTACCGATCGGGACAATGCGTTGTTTATTACCTTTACCTTTAACTTTAATTTCGTCACGATTAAAATCAATGTCCGCGATTTTCATATTCACCAGTTCACTGGCGCGGAGCCCACAACTGTACAGCACTTCCATAATTGCCCGGTCTCTCGGATTGCTTATTTGCATAGCCTTTTCAACCTGTGCGTAGCTCAAGAAACCGGGTAGATGTTTCTTGATCTTCGGCGTCTTGATTATAACCGCAGGATTTTCTGAAATCACATCAGTCTTCTTCAAGAATCTAAAAAACGATTTGATGCATGATAGTTTCCGTGCCACACTCCTTGCATCGAGCCCATACTTGAGGAGAAATCCCATGAATAAAGTGATCGCGTTTTGATCTACCTGTTTTCTTTTCTTGACCCGTAAAAAATCAAAGAAACCTTCAAGATCAGCACGGTAAGCCCGTAGTGTATGATGGGAACTGTTCTTCTCCTTTTGCAGGTATACGATAAAATCATTGACTTTGCCAAAAAGATATTCCCGTTCCATTTGTCACCTGGTTAATTCTAATGGAATTAAGTACTTTGTCAATGAACTAATATGGACAAACCAGCTTGACTCAAGATAGATATTTTATATAATATACTGAATGGAGGCGGTATGAAAAAGAACACATTCATGTTTTGCCTATGCACAACAATGCTCTTTGGTCAAATAAAGGGTGTCAAGCAGTTGGAATGGATTGAGCCAAATGGAAGGCAACCCCTAACCTATAGCAAGTGGTGTTCTGTATGTCTTGACCAGTCCAAACCAACAAGAATCAGTAGTGTGATGAGTAAAACATCTGGTCATAGACAAAACGTTGTTGATATTATAGTAAATGCACGCATCTACCCAGAACTTATCAATGAACTGACGATTTTTACGCAAGACCTTGTCAATGCTGGATATTCTGTACAACTCGATACTATATCAGGGATGTCCCATACTGCACTGAGAAACCATCTTGGTTCAATAGCCAACCTTCATGGCGCTATTTTTGTTGGTGAAATACCGATTGCCTGGTTCGAAACATCCGGCTTTGGCGGATGGGAAGAGTTCCCCCATGATTTGTATTTCAGTGATCTCGACGGTACTTATATCGATGCAGATGGCGACGGCATCTATGACGACCATACCGGTAATGTTGCACCAGAAATATGGGTTGGCAGGATATATACGCGTGATCTAACCTGGGATAGTGAAGTACGCCTGCTCAAGAATTATTTCCGCAAAAATCATCTGTATCGGATTGATAGTCTAACTGTACAGCAGAGGGCATTATCCTTTGTCGACGATGATTGGTCATACTGGACAACGTGCTACCTTGATCACATCTATAGCAACGTTGTGGTAATCAATGACAACCTTCAAACGATCGCCTCGAACTATCGAACTCAACTCAATCAAGGTTATGAGTGGATACATCTCTGTGCCCATTCCTCTCCATGGGGTCACACATTTAGGTACGGCTCCAGTGGCTATCGGGGCACTGTTTTTAATTATGAAATATTCTCTTTAGAACCAAGCGCACTGTTTTATAATCTATTTGCCTGTTCTGGCACACGCTTTGTCGAAGAGAACCACTCAGCAGGTTGGTACTTGTTTGTTGACCCTTATGGTCTTCTTGTCATCGGCAGTACAAAGACCGGCAGCATGTTGTATTTCGAAGATTTCTATTATCCGATTGGACAACAAAATATGTCGATCGGCGACGGATTTAAGCATTGGTTCACAACCTGGGGAGAAGAGGACTGGGATTGGTTCTACGGGATGAATATCCTCGGCGACCCAACCCTTAAACCCAAGAATCAAGTTAAGTGTGTTGTCAAATCAGCATCAACTTCACCTCCAACATATGTGGGTGACTGGCAGACCCCTGAAGTAATTGCACCGGATCCAGAGTCTGATGCATTTCCAAGAATCGGTGTACAAAACAATGGTATTATATGGTCAGTATGGGAATCTGGAAGGTCATATGTCAATGGTCGTTCAGAGATCTATGGTTCATACTACAATGGCAATGTTTGGACAAATGCCATGACAATTGGACCGCATACTTATTGGGATTATTGTCCGGCAATCGGTTTTGATAACCAAAATAGACCGGTCACTGTGTGGGCAGGGTATTATGCAGGGCAGTATGACCTTTATTACAGTATTTACACTGGTTCGTGGTCAGCAAGACAACTCCTCCATACGCACGACCCAGCATATGATATAAGACCATCAATGATGCGCGATAATGCAAATAGGCTATGGGTTGTTTGGGAATCAAGACGCAATCTGAACAGTGACATTTATGCAGCATATTTTAATGGCTCGGTCTGGACCACACCCCAGCAAGTAACAAACACTTCAGCCGATGAAAAAATGCCCGTCATAATTGCTGATAGCCTCGGGCACACTTGGGCATTTTACAGTCAACGCCACGCAACAAAAAGCGAAATATGGGGTAGTTATTATACTGGTTCACAGTGGTTGACATCCGGACCTGTTTCCGGAACCCAAAAACACGCGTTTCATCCCTGCGCAGCAGTTGATGAAAATGGTGATATCTGGGTGGTCTGGCAATCAACTGATAATGGAAATGTTGATATCTACGCAAGCGTATTTAATGGCAGTAACTGGTCAACACCTGTTCAAGTAACAACCTCGGCACAAGGCGATCTCTTTCCGTGTTTAACGACCCATACCAGTGGCACGATATGCCTGGTCTATCAGTCAAAAGCCACGGGTGATTGGAACATATACTACACCTATTGTGTTGATTCGACCTGGGCTTTGCCAGAGGTCGTCGCTGACCTTGCTGGTGCTGATCTCAATCCTCAAATCGCCTGCGATAGCACAGGTGAGCTGTGGATATGCTGGCAGAGCTATTCAAACAGCAACTGGGAAATAATGGTGACCCATAAACCTGGGTATGGGATTATTGAACAAAACAATCACTCTCCAGAATATGCCCTTAACGTATCATCTACGGTCTTCTGTAAAAACCTCAGTATCACGACAAAACAAAAACATCAAGAAATCGCTATTTATGATATTAATGGTTGCCTTGTACAACGGCTCGTGTCTAATGACCAAAGACGTGCATCCTGGTCTGGACAAGGTATACCTGCAGGTATATATTTCATAAGCACGATGGATAACACCAACCTGGTTGTCAAAAAAGTCTTGCTGCTGCGTTGAACAGAAATTTCATATAAAGGAAAAAGGGGATGACATAATGTCATCCCCTTTTTCCTTTGCGTTAAGGAATTATTTTACTGCCTTTTTCAAGTCACGTCCAGCCTTGAATTTTGGCGCCTTCCTTGCAGGCACGTGAATAGGCTCACCCGTACGCGGGTTACGTGCAGTTCTTGCCTTCCTCTTGGTAACTGAGAACGTTCCAAAACCCACTAATGCTACTCTGTCACCCTTCTTAAGAGCTGTGGTAACCGAACCCACAAAAGTATTCAACGCAACGTTCGATGCCTTCTTAGAAATCTTTGCCTTTGCCGCAATCTTCTCGATTAGATCAGCTTTAGTCATGTTTTTTCACCTCCTTTCCAATCATTAAATAATTATACTGATAATTCCACATTTGTCAAGCCCCAACTTAAGTATTCGCAATGGTTTGCGCCGACTACACACAGGAGATATAGGCTATAAAGGCATTTGCGCTATTTAATGCTGCAGCATTTTTTGTTTGAAGCAGATGTTTAGGTATTTTGGAATTCTAAGATTTTGTCCACTCGGTTGACATGAAGAAGTCGTTGACTATAATACTCTGTGCGGCCAAAGAGAATTGGTATCCTAACGAGCGGCGGCGATGCGCCTGGTATGAATGCCGCCATCCGTGCTGCCGTGCGAACTGCAATACATTATCAGATAAGGATATTCGGTTTTAAACAGGGCTACAATGGCGTTATCAAAGGGGACATCGTCGAGCTAAAACGCAACTCAGTCGCCAATATTATCCAGCGCGGCGGTACAATATTAGGAACTGCGCGCTCTGCGCAATTTACAACTGACCAGGGTATGGCAAAGGCTAAAAAAACCTTGAACCGATATAAAATCGATGCACTCATTGTAATCGGTGGTGATGGTTCAATGCGGGGCGCTCACGAATTTGCAAAAAAAACCAAGGTAAAAATGATCGGTCTTCCTGGAACAATTGATAATGATCTGTTTGGCAGTGATTCCACTATTGGTTTTGATACTGCGGTAAATAGTGCCCTTGAAGCAGTCGATAGGATTAGAGATACTGCCGCCTCAGCAGAACGATTATTTTTTATCGAGGTCATGGGTAGATATGCCGGCTTCATTGGTTTGGCAGTCGGGCTGGCAGGCGGTGCTGAGGATGTCCTTATCCCGGAAACGCCGACCGATATCAATGGGCTGGCTAAACAGATAAACCGTAATATAAAGAAAGGCAAGAAGTCTAATATCGTCATTGTCGCTGAAGGTGACGAAGCCGGCAATGCTTTTACAATCGCCGAGAAAATAAAGGCAATTTTGGATGAAGATTACCGTGTTGCGGTTCTCGGCTATATTCAACGCGGTGGTGCGCCAACTGCGATCGACCGCATCCTCGCATCCAAGCTTGGTTATTCAGCAGTTTACGGTTTAAAGAAAAATATGTATGGCTGCATGGTAGGTGAAATAAATAAAAAAATCGTCTACACGCCATTTGAAAAGACTTATTCAAGAAAGAAAAAAATCGACCCTGACATCTACACAATAATAAAAATCCTCGCCGAATAAGCAATCTTTTACCATCTCAAATCTTAAATCTAATGTAGTGGTCTGATTCATCAGACAAAATAACCCAATAAATTGGGCGACTACGATAAACCAAGATCATTAATGTAAAATCTTAAATCTGAAATCTAATGTAGTGGTCTGATTCATCAGACAAAATAACCCAATAAATTGGGCGACTACGATAAACCAAGATCATTAATGTAAAATCTTATTACGGAGAACATTAAATAGTTTAATTTGATAGTTCTCCATAGCTTGCTACAGAGTTTCTTCTGTCATTCCCTGGCAAGCCTGTCCTCTGACTTGATCAGGGGAACCAGGGAATCCAGGAAAATAAGGAAATACAAAAGACTGGATT
>JAUWCU010000017.1 GCA_030609135.1 Candidatus Stahliibacteriota bacterium
TTGTTTCGGAATCTCGATAAAGTGAGACTCTGAAATAAATTCAGAGTGACAATAGTGTAACATGCTAACGAAATCCACTGAAACTATTATATGTTTTCCTTAGTATAAGCTATTTTTGAATATAGGGACTTCGAATCAAGAAATAAAATGCTTTTCTCTCGAAATATCGTGACTTCCTCGGTCTTGACAAAATCGATTCTCTGTATATACTATTTACTAAGTAAGCAATATTATTTGTTAGTAGGACTGTAGGATACTCATATTCGCAATCCATGAAACAAATAAAAGCTTGAAAGGAGAAACATGGCATTCGGAACTATAAAGTGGTTTGACAGTAGAAAAGGATTTGGCTTCATCGAAAAAGAAGATGGTAGTGGCGATGTATTTGCTCACTTCCAGGATATCGTCGGTGAAGGTTACCGTACCCTGAATGAAGGTGAACGGGTTAAGTTCGAAATTACTCAATCCCCCAAAGGGGAAAAAGCCACAAATATCGAACGTGCCTAAACACGCATGTTAGAGAAGAAAGGGGAGTGACTTTGTCACTCCCCTTTCTTCTTTGTTGCTATCGATCCAGGGTTACGCCTACGTTATTTTCGTCGAGTTTGTACCATGCTCCAGTAACTGCATCGACTACTACCGGTACAAGTCCACATATTACATCTAATATAACCCAACCAGCACCTAAATGATTGGTTAGCGTATATGTTTTGGTCGCGTAGCCCTCTTTCTTAAACTCAATGTGATATTTCTTATTTGATTCGAGGTGTAACTCTACGGGAGTTGTGCCTTTGTAGCTACCATTGATATAGACTTTCGCACCTGAAGGGTCGCTTTAAAAATCAACATATTCCTGTGAACCTTTGAAAATAGTTGCACAACTGATGAACAAGAAAACCATCAATAGCAGCACACTTACAATCGAAATGGTTTTTGTCTTACCCATCATATTTCCTCCTTTCTATTGAAAAGATGCTAATGCTTTCATCTCCAAACTATATTATTATATACGGAAAGCAATTGACTGTCAATCAGTATCTATCAAAGAAGCTACAAGAAAACTGTTGCATCAGAAGATATCATTGCTATAATAAAAATATGCATAGAAAATGTATGTTGTTTGTTTACATTGGTCTTTTGTTCATATTTATGATCACGTGTGGACAAGTGCGCCGAGCTTCTCAACTGACTCATGGAACAATACTGGATATCAAACCCGCGGTATTCCAAAAGGGTATGTGGCTAAGAGCTGCCTCAATGGCTTCGCCGGATTCTATACCTAAGATTATCCAAATTGCCAAGAAATACAAAATAACCGACATTTACGCGCAGGTCGTCGTCGGTGGTTATGCCTATTACGCATCCACAATAATACCGCGCAGCCAGTATTTGGCAAAAATATCAGGACCGGTTTATGATCCGTTCGATTCGCTTATCCGCGCCGCATACAAGTGTTCGATTCGTGTCCATGCCTGGGTAAATACAATACTCATTTGGTCGCTTACTGAACCACCCGACTCAATACGACACATTTACCATACGCATCCTGAATGGTTCATAAAAGATGTACAGAATAAAAACATGCATGAGTATTCCAGAGAAGAATGGTTTGATGCAGGGCTTGAAGGATTGTACTTAGACCCGGCAAATACTGAAGTACAAAAGTATCTTGCAGATATCTCCATTGAAATACTCAACAGGTATCCGACTGCCGGCATTCATCTGGATTTTGTTAGATACCCTGGTGTCGGGTGGGGGTTGCCAGAAAACGACACAACAGCGATGTTTGCTGGTCTTGACGCCTACAATGTACGCTGGTTCAATCTTCTCAAGTATCCGCAAAGTACATTCATCACAAGGTGGATGTGCTGGCACTACTGGAAATATGCCAGGCAAAAGGAAAAACATATCCACGATGTTGTTCAAGCTATCCGCCGGGTCCTTGACCAGGATACAATACATCCCAAGCGATTACTTACTGCAGCGATATTCCCGAATCCAGGTCTTGCCAGATACCGCTTCAGCCAGAATTGGATGGACTGGGGCAAAATCATCGATTATCCTATTGCCATGTCATATACAAATGATGCGCTCTTTTTCTCAGATTTGCTGAATTACACGATCAATCAAAGACAAGATGCGATATTCGGTATTGGATTCATCTGGCCTGATATGGAATCTGCAGCTTATCTGGAAGTCAAAGATGTCATAAAAAATAAAGGAGCTGGAGTATGTTATTTTGATTTCACCAGTTTGGATACTATGGTCAACTTTGCAAAACTCAATGGGAAAGCTGCAACCGACGAGTATCCCCCAATCGCTGAAAATGAGAAGTCCGAGCAGATCATTGATGTCTTCACTGACCTACCAGGACCCGAAATGGTCCGTGCAGGCAAAGATCTTCTAGACCCCAAAGAGCACACTGAGTTTGCGGAATTCCTGCTTTCCTTATCCCTGAATCAGGAACAAGACTTAAAAAAGATGGATTTAACGCCTCACGGACTGATAGAACACATTCACGACGATATTGCTGCCTTCAGGTACCTTGATTCACAGATCTTTCCTATCTCAGACACTCTTGTTACACCACAAAAAAGAGAAGTAGAATTTGAATTCTTGCCATGGGGTAAAGAAGATAGCGCGACGGTGAAAAAACAAGCTGAAAACATAAAGGAACTAACGCAATGTATGACTGTGTACCCCGATGTTCTCAGTGATATTGCCCGCGCTGCCTTTCAATCAGATGTCGGCAAAAAGGAAACATGGACCGTGCGCCGAGGCGTTTATGTACTGAAAGTGAACCAAATACATGACGATGGTAAAAAAATGGCACGTACCGATATCGCCCAAGACCTCCTACCTATCTATTTAAGCTGGGCAATTAAAGAGAAAGTAAAGAAACTCTTAGATAAAGATTAACACCTTTGCTCCTGTAGATACCTTGACAGCATTTTTTGAATGACTACAATGACTAATGAAAATAGTTAGCTCAATCAAAAAACACAATGCAACTGCTTGCCTAATAGGAACGGCAATTGTAGCATGCCTTACATTCACCTATGCAGGCGAGTCACAAGGTATGAGAAATATAGTACCACCAGTTGCCAAAACGGTTCCAAAAATTGACACTATACACGACGACATACTTGTGGATAATTATTTCTGGCTCAAACAAAGGAATGATCCAGAAGTTCTTGAATACCTCAAGGCAGAAAACGCATACACTATGGCAAAGATGAAACACACTGAGGCGTTTCAACAGAAATTATATAAAGAAATGCTCAGCCGAATCAAAGAGACTGATTTATCAGTTCCTGAAAAACGTGATGATTATTACTATTACAAACGCACAGAACAAAGCAAACAATATCCCATTTACTGCCGCAAAAAAGGTGATTTGGATGCCAAAGAAGAGATTCTGTTGAACCAGAATACCCTTGCTGAAAACTACGACTACTTGGAGATCGGAGCCTTCAAGATCAGTCCAGATCACAATTTCCTGGCTTACTCAGTAGATACTTCAGGTTCAGAGCGGTTTACCCTGTTCATCAAAGACCTCAAGACCGGTGAACTGTACCACGAACAGATATCCAATACCGGATACTCAATTGCCTGGGCAAGTGACAACAGGAATTTGTTCTACACCACACTCGACAATGCTAAACGACCATATAAGCTGCACCGACATGTCCTGGGGAATAATTCTACTGATGATATTCTGGTCTATCATGAACTAGATGATCTTTTTTGGCTAGATATAGTGCGTTCTAAAAGTGGCAAATATCTATTCATGGACATTGGCAGCCATACAACAACTGAAGTCTATTACTTAGATACCTCAACACCAAAGGACAGCTTTAGCCTCTTTTACCCCAGAAAACAAGATATCGAGTACTATCTTAAACACCACGAGAACAGCTTTTTCATATTAACCAATGAAAAAGCCAAGAACTTCAAACTTATTCAAACGCCTGAAAATGACCCGGCAAAGTTGAATTGGACTGATGTCATCTCCCATCGTGATTCAGTAAAAATTGAAGGATTTGACGTTTTTAAGGATTTCATTGTTCTGTCAGAAAGAAAAAACGGTCTGGAGCAAATAAGTATCATAAATATCGCAGATAGTACGACTCATTACGTTGACTTTCCCGAGCCGACCTATACATTCTGGTTCGGCAAGAACAAAGATTATAACTCTGAGTTACTACGCTTTACATATATGTCCCTGGTTACGCCAAAATCAGTATTCGATTACAATATGCTAACCAGAGAACGAGACCTGAAAAAACAATACGAAGTCCTCGGCAGATACGACCCTGATACATACGAATCACAACGTATCTTTGCGCTGGCTCCAGACAGCACATGGGTACCGATATCCATGGTCTATAAAAAAGGCATGGTCATGGACGGTAAAAATCCATTGTTCCTAACTGGCTATGGTGCATACGGCAGCAGTTTTGACCCATATTTTTCCTCTAATCGCTTGAGTCTTTTAAATCGCGGTTTCATCTACGCTATTGCGCATATCCGAGGTGGCGGTGAAATGGGTAAATATTGGCATGAACAGGGTAAAATGCTCAACAAAATAAATACCTTCACTGATTTCATTGCTTGTGCAGAATACCTGATAGAACAATCCTATACATCCAAAGAAAAATTCGTTATCTCAGGGGGAAGTGCTGGTGGTTTGCTCATTGGCGCGGTTGCGAACATGAAACCAAACCTGTTCAACATTATCATAGCAGACGTACCATTTGTCGATCTAATAAATACCATGCTTGACCCATCACTTCCCCTGACCGTACTTGAATATGAAGAATGGGGTAATCCAAACAACGAAGAATACTACCGCTACATGCGCTCTTACTCACCGTACGATAACGTCACTGCACAAGACTATCCCCATATCTTAATAACTGCAGGGTTGAATGACACAAGAGTTATGTATTGGGAAGCTGCAAAATGGGCAGCAAAACTGAGGGCATTGAAAACTAATGAGAATTTACTGTTACTGAAAACAAATATGGGTACTGGACACCTCGGCGCATCAGGACGCTATGATTTTCTCAAGGATATCGCTTTTGAGTACGCCTTTATTTTGGATAAGCTTGACCTAAAAGATTAAAGGAGAGGTGGTTTAACAACCTCTCCTTTAATCACAAAATAAAAAAGTCCGTTATATCTTCATTCCCTGATTAGCCTACTGCGAAAATGCTAAATAGCCAAGTATAATGATATTCACGAAAGGTACTATCATCAATATGCCAATCCAACTTGGCTTACCGCGTGCTTCAGCTACTGCCATCCAGACGATAATACTGATTATGATGTTCACAATCGGAATAAACATCAGGATGAACCACCACAAGGGTTTTTTGGCAATCATAAGCATGAGAAAAACGTTGAGTATAGGGATCCATGCAAACCAACCATTTTCCGTATTCGTCTTCTTGGCGATTTTCGTCAGGCAGATGGCAAAATAGATATAGAATACAGCGATAAAAATGAAGTAAACAATCCCGATAGCCGCCGCCGCAGCGGGTTCCATTTGTTGGTAACCACCTTCCATCCTTTTCACCTCCTTTCACAGTATCCAAGGTTCTATATTACTACGCTATAACTACTGGGTAATTATACTATGAATTAAGAAAATGTCAACAAAAAAAAGGGGTCAGTTCGTTAAAACCTGACCCCCAGACATGATTTGCAACGGTTTATTTCACAAGAATCAGCTTGATAATATCTGCATTCTCAGTAACCGCAAAGTAAGTTCCCTGATGTAATTCTCGACCCGTGTTATCACAACCATTCCAATGTGCTAAGCCTTGTTCTGCCTTTAACTCAGTCATTAATCGGCCGCTCGCATCATAAACAACGAGTCTGCGACAGTTCATGGGTACGGTAATCGCCGTCAATTTATTGAAGGGATTAGGTGAAGCAACGATATTAACGACACTGTGCGTTAAGATCAATTCAGTCTCTTCAATACCTGTCCCCAATTCAACGATTGCATGAATCAACACATCATCCGTTTCCTTATCGCGGTATGGAGCCCAGGCACCAGTGTATTCCCAGGTCTGACGTCCTGACGGGAAAAGTGTATCCATGCCAAAATACGGATCAGAAGCCTGGTCACTAATGCAACCGATATAAAAGGCACCATTGAAGAACAGAATATTCTGTCCTGAAACGTCAATATCAACCCAACCAATATCAGTGATCTGCACCGAAGTTTCATAGATGACTGTACCGGGGTCACCATTTGGTCCATCGTCATCCAGAATCTGCACTGTGACATTTGGCAGCGAAGCAGTTGAATTAACATCGAAGCGCGCCGTATTGATCTTACACGGGTATCTCGGCGGTACGAACTTTGCGCCGTATCCTGAATTTGGACCGTTCCAGGCATAACCAGCATGGGCATATCCGATATCATACTGAAGTTCTGCAGGATAGGTAACCACTCTGAATTGTGAGTATATTGAATCATTGGGTGGAACCATATCGCCACTTAACAGTGACTTTACTTTCATTGAGTACACGCCGTCAGAGGTCGTGGACCAGGTCGGTGAAAATATCAGCGAGTCAGTTGCGCCAGAAGGGAATGTTGCAATGGTAATGGTATCTGATAGCACCACTTGGTTAGTAGCATCTCTCACTTCGCAATAAACATCAAAACCACTCTCAGTCTGGTTACCGGTATTCTTAATGAGCGCCCAAAAATCAACTGGACTGTCATTATAAACAAAAAACGCTCCAGAGATATCATTCATCTGCTTCATTACTGAGATATCATGGACCTCATAGGTACTTGAATCAGGTGGATAAAAATTGACCGCAAGATCATTGTGTATGACATTCTGAGAAGGTGTTTGAGAGTAGTTGTATTCGAGACCAACATTACCAGCAATGTTTTCAATACCCACAGCAAGACCCTGTCCCCAACCACCATAAGGTGTACCTGTCTGGTCAAGATACTGGAATGTAATTGCGCTATCCGCCCGGGTTAAGATTATCTCAAACGTGTTATTAGCAGAACCAACATTCCAAAATCGCACATCATGGTAAGCAATGATAAATGTATCCAGGGCAGCATTAGTCCAATAGTAACAATGAGGGCTACCCGCAGTGAAATCAAGGTCAGACATGAACGCTGCGAGCATATTGTTTGGTTTTGCAGTAGTCGGAATGTGAGGAAATGGTGCTGCTTCCAACGTGTTATCATCAAAGGCAATATAACCATTAGAACCAACAAAAAAGCTATTGACTGTATACCAGTAGTATGGGAAATCAAAACCGATTGAGAACGGACCTACTACATTATCATCAGCCAAACCAGTTACTTCAGTGCCAATGCCTGAAATATCGACCCAACTATAGGTTGGTCCTCCAGTTGTATCGCTATCAATCCAGCGATACCCATAAGCATCCGGTCCACCCGTACCGAGTACAGTCGGCGGGGCTTCGTAGTTCATACCCGAACCGGTTATCTGTAAAAGAATCAGTATTAGTATCATAAACCTCCTTTTGATAGATTATAATCCGTATTGACTTGATGTCAATATTTTTATTGATGAGTGAAAGAATAAAAAAAGGCGGCAGCCGGATTTGCACCGGCGAATAGCGATTTTGCAGACCGCCGCCTTAGCTACTTGGCTATACCGCCCACAAAACAGATACTACATGCTAGGTATTAGATACTAACACGTTATTTATCCACTAGTATCTAGCATCCAAAATATAGAATCTGTCTTTAAAGCGGGAGACGAGATTTGTCCCGCAAAATCCGAAATCTGTGATTTCGCCAATTTTGCGAGGATCCCGCAAAGCGGGAAACTCGCGACCCACTTATATGTCAAAACAGTGTGTGTTGCAGACAACACAACTGCTTAAGTCAAGCGGGAGACGAGATTTGAACTCGCGACGTTCACCTTGGCAAGGTGACGCTCTACCACTGAGCTACTCCCGCGAATTTGAAAACATTATACATCAAATGTATGATAAGTCAACCTTATCTTTGATAAATCAGACAACATTGGATTGTAGATTATTGATCTAAGAAAGCATAATTATTGTTCGAGCGAAGTCGAGAACTCAATTGTAGTGGCTCGATTCATCGAGCAGTCTGATAAATCAGACAACTACATCTAGAGACTATCAGTCTGATAAATCAGACAACTACATCCAGGAACTATCAGTCTGATAAATCAGACAACTACAGATCTATATTTTAACTGTAGTCGCCTGCCTGCTCACGCATTGCGGAGATTCATCGGGCATTAATTTGCTGTCGTATCCGATACTCCGACACTCCGTTTCTCCCTTACTCCGATACTGTCTGTCTGCTACGCTCTTGGATGGTGTTCTCTGTAGATTTCTTTTAGGTATTCCCTATCAACGTGTGTGTAAATCTGGGTCGTTGAAATATCAGCATGTCCCAGCAGTTCCTGTACTGCACGCAGGTCAGCTCCTGCCTCCAAAAGATGCGTTGCGAAAGAATGTCGAAACATATGGGGTGTTACCCGCTTACTAATCCCAGCCTTAATCCGGTATTTGCGCAAAACCTTAAGAAAGCCCATACGTGACATCCTTTTCCCCCTGACATTTAGAACAAGAAAATTGATCGCTCGGTCACGCGCGAGCACAGGCCGTCCCTGAAGCAGATACTCATCAATTGACCTCGCAGCTTTCTTGCCAAAAGGTACTATCCGCTGTTTGTTGCCTTTACCGACCACAATGAGCAAATGATCAGCCAAGTCCAGGTCAGCGAGTTTCATACCGAGGAGTTCTGATATCCTTAAACCAGCGCCATAAAGAATCTCCAGGCATGCTCGGTTGCGTAATCCCAGAGGTGTTTTCTCTTTAGCCGCTTCAATGATTGCTGTAATCTCAGCAATTGATAAGGTTACTGGCAGCTTCCTGCCAACCTTCATTAGTTCCAGGTCAGTTGACGGATTATTTTCAATCGTCTTGGCGAAGACGAGAAAACGGTAAAAGGATTTAATACTGGATATCTTTCGATTCAGTGAAACCGGCAACAAGCCAGTATCATAAGCAGCATGTACATAGTTGCGCAAATCCTTGATACTGACTGAGGCAAGTTTTTTGTGCTGTGTTTTTAGAAAATTCTCTAACTGTGTTACATCGTATACGTAAGCCTGTATTGTGTTTAGTTCATCACCTGCAGAAATCAGGAAATTTTCAAAATTTTTGATTATCCCGCTTACTTGCTTCAAATTTCAGCAACGAGCCTTCTGGCACATCTCGTCAAATTTACTATCTTACCTCTTCTGTCCACGTAAACAACATCTTCAAGTCGCACACCATACCCCTTATCAGGGTAGTACAAACCTGGTTCAACGGTAAATACGTGACCGGGTTTGATTCGATCTTTATTCGTCTTCACATAACCAAACGAAGGGCTTTCGTGGATATTAAGTCCAACTCCGTGCCCAAGGGTGTGGCAATAGCCAACCTGGGTTTTGGGTGAGTTCAACAGCGTAGGATGACCACGTTTCTCAAAAAACTTGCATAATGACCGCTCAATATCGATATTCCGCTTGCCAACTTTGAGCATGTCCATCACATAGTCTTGAGCGTCTTTCACTATTGCATAAACCTTCTTGATCTCTTTCGATGCATGACCAAAACTTATTGTCCGTGTGAAATCGAAAAAGTAACCACCCCCTATTTCCCGGGGGAAAATATCAAATACTATGGTCTGTCCCAGCTTCACTGCGCTGCGGTCATTACCTGAGTTATGTGGAACACCAGCATCCCTACCCTGAGCAACGATCATCCCATCTGAATTGATTAAATTACCTGCAAATAACTGTTTTCTCAACATTGCTCTTAAGTCACGGATCAACAGTTTTCTCTTTCTATCCTTCATCACGGTATTCTTTTTGACTTTCATCTGCTGCACAGTCTTCACCATGTCATTAAATGCACGAACGACACGTTGCCCTATGGACTTTATGCGCTTTACTTCCTCAATACCCTTGGTCTCCCGTGCTATCGCAATCAGACTCTTGCTGGCTTCATAGCAGACTTTGACCCTTTTGTCGATTTTGATCAGCTGTTTTAGAAAATTGTATGCAGCACCCATCTGGCTCTCACCATAAAAAGCGACATTTCCTCTAACCTTCAGGTCATCAAGAATAGCTTTAATGAAGTATGCCTTTGCTTTTATTCGGTCCGGGTATTTTTCGTAGATTTTTCTTAAACCATACCGTGTTGAACTGATCAATTTATGACCACTCTCCCGGGCAATCTCACGTTCGATTGGGTAATGGATAACATAAGCTCGCCTGCCCTGTTTCTTGACGTAATGACCATAGAGGTTCACACCATTCAGAAGATAGTACATAGTCGGCGAGCTGCTGGACTTGCCTTCTGCATAAATTGCACTAACCTTCATTTTTTTCATTAACTTATCGATTTCGTTTTTCATTTCATTCCTTTACCATAACCACACAAATGATTATTTTGTGTACCACGAAGCAAGTTTGAAGAAATTTTCCAGTAATGCGACACCGGCTGGGTGTTTATCATCAAACCGCTCAGGATGACATTGTAAACCATATTTTGGCAGCACATTGTGCTTAATCATCTCAACCGGACAATTGGGTGATTCAGCAAGCTTATTGAAATCGTAAGGTACCTCTTTAATGTACTCCTGATGTGATTGAGTTACTAAAAACCTTTCACCTAAACCTTCAAATAGCTCATCTTTAGCAACAGGATGCACCATATAAAAACCTTCCAAAGGTTCATCATATGTACTTATCTCTTCACCGTAGGCCATACACAATAATTGATGTCCAAAACAAATGCCCAAAACTGGTTTCTCTGTCCTTCTTAAAAAATCCGCCTCATTTGTGTAGGCTTCAAGCACTCCGCTTTCTGCCAGTTTGTGTTGTGAACCAGAGAGAACAAAAACATCAAAATACTTGAAGTCTTCGCTGGCGCTTATTGTCGAAGATTCTTTCACCTCAACCGTATGCACCGTCGCATTGCATATCACCTCATACAACTTCTCTAGCTGAGGAGAGTTAGGCAAGTAATTATCTATTATCAATGTTCTCATCAATCACCTCGAACAATTCACTAACAATGCATTCTTCTTTCACACGTTTTATTTCTTTTCCCTTCGCAAATATTAAACCTATTTTCTTTCCACAAGCAATACCAAAATCTGCCTCTCGAGCCTCACCCGGGCCATTAACAACACAACCCATCACGGCAACTTTCATGAATGTCTTATAATGTTTTAAACGCTGTTCAACAGTGTGTGCGATCTTCGCAAGTTTTACGTCACAACGTCCGCAGGTTGGACAGCTTATTAGGACTGGATTGTGTCGACGTAAACCAAGCGAATCAAGTATCTCGTATGCGGCAACGACTTCCATGACTGGATCCGCGGTCAGAGAAACACGTATTGTATCACCAATCCCTTGATTCAAGAGAATACCAAGACCAACCGCGCTTCTCATTCCCCCTCGAAATGGTAACCCCGCCTCAGTAAGACCAATATGAAGCGGATAGTCGAACTTCTCATTAAGCTTCTTATAGACCGCAATAGTGGTTTTAACATCTGCCCCCTTTGCCGATATCACAATATCTCTGAAGTTGTTTTTCCTGAAAATCATAAGTGCATCATCTACAGTCTCCACAATCGCTGCCGATGTCGGGTGCTTATGCTTCTTTAAGATTTTTCTTGGTAAAGAACCAGAGTTAACACCTATCCTGATAGGGGTATTGGTATCTTTTGCCTTCTTGATTACCTCAGTTACTTTCCAGGGCTCGCCAATATTGCCAGGGTTAATCCTTATTTTATCAACCCCAGCATCGATCGCCTGTAAAGCCAAACGATAATCGAAATGGATATCGGCAATTATCGGGATGCCCACAGATTTTTTTATCCGGCTCAAAACTGCCCCGTCTTTCCTGTCGACAACTGCTAATCTAACCAGCTCACAGCCTGCCCTTTCAAGACGTCTAATCTGATTCACGGTTACCCGGACATCACGAGTTTTGGTTTTGGTCATCGACTGGACCACTACTGGATTATTTCCACCAAGTTCTACCGCGCCAATTTTAACAACCCGCTTTACCCCCTTCATTCACGCTGCCTTTTTATACATGCACCTAAGCCGCGTAACTTGATTTCAAACTTCTCATAGCCACGGTCTAAATGGTAGATTCTACGCACTATTGTTTTCCCTTTCGCCACTAATCCAGCAAGCACCAAAGATGCAGACGCCCTCAAATCCGAAGCCATGAGGCAGGCACCAGATAGTTTTCTAACACCATTCACGACCGCAGTATCTCCCTCAATCAAGATGTCTGCGCCCATACGCATCAATTCCACTGCCTGCATAAAACGATTCTCGAAAATCGTCTCTTTTATCGTACTGGTACCTGGAGTTATCGAAAGTAAGGCCATAAACTGCGCCTGCATATCAGTGGGAAAACCAGGGTATGGTGCAACATAGATGTTAATCGCGTGCTCTCGTCCATAACCACGTACATTCACATTTTTTTCTCCTCTCGTCACATTTACACCGATCTCTTCAAGTTTATCAAGAATAATGGTCAGATGATCAGGACGGCAGTTTTCTATGGTTATCCGACCTCTTGTCAATGCCGCGGCAACTGCGAAGGTCCCAGCTTCGATACGATCAGGTATGATTGCATATTCTACATCCCGAGTCGAGGCTTGCCCCTTGATAATAATTGTATGCGTACCCTGACCGGAAATATCAAAGCCCATAGCATTAAGGAAATCCGCCACATCAACTATTTCAGGTTCGCAAGCAGCAGAACTGATCACTGTTTCTCCCTGTGCTCCGGCTGCTGCGATCATCACGTTAATAGTCGCGCCAACTGAAGTTCCTTTTGGTCCTTGGAGATTGACGTCGTGTCCAACTAACCGGCGCGCCCGGGCATTAATAAAACCGTCCTCGATATCAATAACTACACCTAGTGCCCTCAGTCCTCTTATGTGTAAATCAATGGGCCGCGGACCAATCGCACATCCCCCCGGCAAAGAGACCCTGGCTCTTCTTGCCCGCGCTAACAATGCACCGAGGACATAGTAAGACGCGCGCATTTTCCGCACAATATCATAGGGTGCATCAATTCGCTTAAGCTTAGGAGTATGGATCTTGACGGTATGGTGCGCAAACTCGACTTTTGCTCCCAGATACTCAATGAGTTCTATCATCATTCTGACGTCGACCAGATCCGGGATGTTGTTCAAGACAACTCTATTTGCGGTAAGCAGTGATGCGGCAATTATCGGCAGAGCAGAATTTTTGGCGCCTGAAATGCTGACTCTACCAGATAATCTTTTACCGCCTTCGATAACAAAACGCTGCATAGAAAATTATAACGAAATAAGTATTGTTGTCAATGTCGGCGGCGGATTGTCATTGCGCACGCCCCCCTGTTGTCATTGCGAAGGACAAAGTCCCGAAGCAATCTCAATAGTCAATATAATAACTCTTTATGATGGGCTCGTTCCTTTATGCAGAGTAAACTCTGCCACTACAATTCTTTGATAATCGAGACAAAGATATCTCTCCCTGGCACTTCGCTTCACTGTGGTATAAAACAAATTACGTTCTCCCAAACCTATTACCGAGTTCATCAAGCGAAAATTTTATTACGATCGGTCTACCATGTGGACAAGTATATGGGTTTTCACAGGCGAACAAGCGATCGATCAGGCTACGCATCTCATTAATCGACAGTCGCTGTCCAGCCTTTATCGCGCTTTTGCAGGCCACCACCTTAGCAACCTCATTACGCTGTTTAATCAAATTGCCCAAAGCATCCAGTTCCTTGAACAAATCAACCAAGTCATCCCGGTTCACATGGGCATCAGCTGGAAGACTATCGATCACAATCGTATGTGCGGAAAACTCCTTGAATTCAATGCCGAGTTCCTTTAGTAACAATTTGGTTTTTTGGTAAGCGCGATACTCTTCAGGCATAAGCTCAAGGGTAATCGGAAACAATAGCCGCTGGGAACCACCCTTACCTTTAGTTATTGATTCATAGATTATGCGTTCGTGTGCGACGTGCTGGTCTACAATAATCAAACCTGATTTCGTTTGGGATAGAATATAGGTATCGTGCACCTGCCAGAACTCATTCGATTCTCTATCACTCAACAGTTCAGCGACGCGCTCTGACGAGTAAGGCAAAACCGTCTCCTGGACAAACTTTGTATCGGTCTTCCTCTCATCTCGCGTGGCTGACACAGGTGGCGAAGTTCGAAAATCAACCTGTCCTACCTTTGTGAACACTTTGGTTTTTATCGCCTGGCTAAGCAAATCAAGGACGTAGCGTTCATCTCTGAACCTAACTTCTTGCTTAGTCGGATGTATGTTGACATCTACCATATTAGGTGGAACCTCGATGTTTAATACAAATCCAGGTGGACTTTTGGGATTCTGATAGGCATTAACAATGGTTCGATAAAGCCTTGCATATCTCACTGGTCGCGCATTAACATAAAGGTAGTTCATGTGGTGTCGGTCAAAGAAATCAGGACCGGTTAAAAATCCCATAAATCGTACAACACCTATTTTGATGTCGAGATGTATTAAAGCTTCAACAACGCGATTGGGAAAAAACATCTTTATACGCTTTTCAAAAGAATCTGTGGTGACAAAATCCAGCACCTTACGATCCGATTCTGCTATGCCAAAATATATCGAAGGGTTAATGAGTGCATAGCTCTTTACGACATCCAAGATGAGACGCTTCTCCCACTGACTTGATTTCAAAAACTTTAGGCGTGCAGGTAGGTTAAAAAAGATATTGGACACTTTCACTCTGGTGCCCTGAGGACGGTGTGAATCGATGATATCCTTTAACTCGCCTCCAGTCACGATGATTTTCGTACCTCCAGTATTAGCTGATGTTTCCAGCTCGAATTGTGATATCTGAGCGATACTTGCCAGGGCTTCACCTCGGAATCCATATGTAGTAATGTGCTCAATATCCGCAACGGTCTTTAGCTTGCTTGTTGCATACCGTTCTATTGCAAGTACCGCATCATCGCGACTCATACCGCAGCCATCATCATTTACCAGGATGTCTTGCTTACCACCATCATTGAGTACGATATCAATACGTCGTGCATAAGCATCTATGGAATTCTCAATAAGCTCTTTAACTACGGAATGTGGACGGGCAATGACTTCACCTGCGGCAATCTTGCTTCTGACCTCAGGATGCAGAATTTCAATCCTTGCCATGGTTAATTCTATTGAGGATCAAACCAAAGTCAAGATAGATAAACAGAAACTTGGACACATCTTTATCCCTTGATTTTGAATTTATCAAATGAACTCCTCACCCCTGAAACAATACTGAAATGATATTCAGCGCAAGGTTCAGGGCAAGCTTTACGCCGTGTAATACAATTTATGGATATCGTTTCACAATATTTGAGGTAAATCGGTTATTTCTATTTCATTTTGCATAAAATCATTCTTTTATTACATAGGGTGAATCCTCTCCCTTTTTAAGAATGATTCAATCAATTGTAGTCGCCCGATTTATCGGGCAGTCCAATGAATTGGAGCAACTACAAAGAGAAGAAGAAAGTAACCAAATTAATACACCCTCTCCCTTAAAAAGGGAGAGGGATGGGTGAGGGTTTCCTAAAATGTCTATTAAACAATGTGTCCAAGTTTCTGAGATGAAAGGTGACAAAATCAGATAGTCATCAATCAGAAAAAGTAGCCTGTCCCCTTATTGCTTCAAGGTCATGAGCAATCGCCGCACCCAGCGCCTTATCATCAGAAAATCGCTCAAGCCCCCTGATACGCCGGCAGATTTGCACAGACACTTCCTTACGATAAAGGTCACCTGAAAAACCTATGATGTGCACTTCAACGAGGTCATTACGGCAAAACATGCCACTCAGATAGTCTCGGTGCTTTAATGTAACCTGCGCTTTATATACGCCATCCAAAGGCAGTAACTTCTCCTTAGGCAGCCTGATGTTGATAGTAGGATACCCGAGCTTAGTGCCCTTTCCTTTTCCCCGAACAACCCTACCGGTGAGCGTATAAGGTCTGCCCAACAATCTGTTTGCTGCCTTTATATGACCGAGAAGAAGAAGCTCCCTGATTCGGGTGCTTGATATCGTGCCTTCATCTTTTACCCGCGACATGATTTCAACTGTGAACTTGTCTTTTGCAGATTGTCTTAACAACGTGGCTGATCCTCCCCGCCCATGTCCAAAATGAAAATTGTCACCAACGACTACTGTTGAAGGATTTATCTGACGCGCGACCAGGTCGACGAAATCAGCCGCGGAATACTGCGCAAAACGCTTGGTAAACATGAAATAATATATGTAATCAATGCCTAATGTTCTGAATAACCGCTCCTTTTCAGTTTTCACAGTGAGGTAAATAATGGGCGAGGAAGTAAGAACAAAAAAAGGCAGCGGAAGAAATGTCACTATGCCAACCCTATTGTCGGTCCCGGCATTTTTTCTCAGCCGCCTGACAATCTCTTGGTGACCTCGATGAACACCATCAAAACTACCAATGGCACATACCGAGTCCTTAGTGATCAAATCTCTCTTATCAAGAAGTATTTTCACAACCTATATTTCACCTATCTTTTGTGCGGCTTCGACCCTGTATTCACCTATCCTTATTCTCCGCAATGACAGAACTGTAGCTCCACAACCTAACCGCTTGCCGTATTCAAAGACGAGCGATCTAACATACACACCAGCACCAACAAGTGCATAAAAATGGAGTATCGGATACGCTACCCGAGTAATTAAAAAACGTACTATCATAACCTTGCGTTTCTTTGGCTGAACCGCTACCCCCTGCCGGCTCAACTCATATAATTTTACACCGCCCTGTTTGATTGCAGAAAACCTGGGCGGCACCTGCTCGATCTCACCAGTAAAACTACGTGCTATCTGGTTCAGACCATCGATTGCATAGTTTTTCTCGCTGCACCGCTGTTCAATTATGTTCCCCGCTATGTCATAGGTATCAGTCACCATACCAAGCACCATTTCACCAGTGTACTCCTTGCTGCAGTTCTGATAAGACACGAAGTCCTTTGTTGCACTGCCGATTAGTACAATGAGCAAACCACTGGCAAAGGGATCAAGGGTCCCGGCATGGCCGACTTTCTTGTGGTATCGTTTGAAAATTTTGACGATCTGGAATGAAGTAAAACCCACTGGTTTATCGATTAGTCGAATTTCCCCAGACACTGCTTACTGCTTACTTGAAAACACCAACATTGCCGGTTTACTACTTATTGCGACGTTGCTTTCTAATCTCTCGATGTATGGCGAGCAATAGTTCTTTCTTTGCTACTTGTATTGACATCTTCACCCTGACCCCAGCAGCAAGACGATGACCACCTCCCCCAAAGCGTGCCGCCAGTTTGTCAACATCAATTATGCCGTCGCTCCGTAAGCTAGCTCGCGTTCCTTTCTTCTCTTCGCGCAAGAAAAATGAAACCCGGACATTATGAATCGCTTGAAGAAAAGACACGAAATGTTCTGAATCAGCCATCTTTGCATTACATTTCTTGAGCATATTCCGGGTAAGATGCATTACGCCAACTGAATCCGCTATATCTATGGTTTTCAGAACTTCACTCAATAGCAGGGTTCCGCTCAATGTCTTGGCATTAAGTTTCTTAGATATCGACCCTGGTTCTACTCCCAAACCAACCAGTTCTGAAGCCATGGTCAGAGATTCCTGGGTGGTATTCGGGTAGACAAAACCTCCGGTCTCGCTGTATATACCACAATAGAATATCTCAGCGAGCGGTTTCCTTATCTTGATGCCCAGATCCTTGAATATAGTATAAATGATCTCACAAGCCGAGGAAACGTCTTCTTTCACTATCCTCAACGTACCAAATGCATCGTTGCTTTTGTGGTGGTCAATATTGACGATGCATTTGGACTCCAAGACCCCTGGTCCAAGATAGTCAGGGTCAGGGAATATCCTCGATATGCCTGCTGAGTCAACCGCGATCAGGAGGTCAAACTCAGGCAGTTGTCTTGTAAACATCCAGTTGCCTAAAACAAAACCATATTTCCCCGGGATATGAGAATGACAAAAGAACTTAGGTCTCCTTTGTTTGTAGTGCTTCACAAGATAACCACAACTCAATGCCGCTGATATACCATCAGCATCAGGGTCAATGTGAGTAGCAACTACAATTCGCCTATGCTTTTTTATTATCTGGACTAATCTCTTCAAATAATTCATCTATTTCCCTACCATGTTTATAACTATCATCTATCTCAAAATCAAGATCAGGCACACACCTTATTCTAATACGTTGTGCCAAAGCACTCTTTATAAAACCCTTTGCTCTGATTAATGTGTGGAGACTCTGCGATTTGTCGCCAATGCATGAAAAAAATACTTTGGCGCATTTTAAATCAGGGCTAACCTCAACACTCGTTATGGTTATGAAGCCAAGACGTGGATCTTTTATTTCATGGAGAACAATGTTTGATATCTCCCTGACTAGAACAGACGCCACCCTTTCTTTGCGCATCAAACAACCCTCTGCTTAACATCAAGTAATGTCACGGTATGAACACGCTCCAAGAAATTAATGACCGTCTTTATCGTTGAGTCCACGATGGTCCGTTCATTACCGCAAGTAACAATACCCAGTTGAGTCCGCTGCCATAAAGAGAGGTCTCCAAATTCGCAGACCGATACATTGTAACGGTTTTTCAATCTTTCTTTTATGCTCTTTATGATTCTTCTTTTTTCTTTTAGAGACTGGCAGTTAGGGACGTGTAGATCAAGTGTACATTGGCCCACATATAATTTACTTACCATTTTCGGCAGTAGCTTCTTCTACTTTGTAGAATTGAATTGTATCACCCTGTTGCAGATCACTGACTTGTTCAAGACCAATCCCGCATTCATATCCTGCCAATACTTCTTTCACATCTTCTTTGAATCTTTTGAGAGAGGTGATTTTTGAAACCAGAATTTCTTTACCCTCGCGCTTAGCGCGCGCAACAACACCCCGCAGGACCTTGCCGTCTTTTATATAACAGCCAGCGATCGAACCGAGTTTAGGAATGGTAAATATCTCCCTGACCTCAGCCTCGCCAATAAGAACTTCAGTGATTATGGGTTCCAACATGCCTAACATGGCAGATCTAAGGTCGTCAAGTGCTTCATAGATCAACCGGTAAGTCCGAATCTCAACGCCCTCACGTTCTGCTGCATCAAAGGCATTCGTATCCGGTTCAACATGGAACCCAACGCATATCGCACCAGTAACCTCAGCGAGCAAAACATCTGATACATTGATCTTCCCCACGCCTTTGTGTACAACTTTGACCCCAACGTCTTCCATGCTCAACTCATTCAATTTCTCGTCCAAAACCTCCACCGAACCTGCGGCATCGGCTTTGAGAATGAGTTTAAGTTCTTTAGTTTCTCCCGCCTTTATTTTCTCTTGAAGGTCAAGCAGAGTGACCTTTGATTTTGCTTTGAGTTTTCGCGTTCTTTCCACGAGTTGCCTTTGAGCGGCAATCTCGCGAGCTTGCCGCTCATTATTTACTACAAGGAATACTTCACCAGCTTGAGGTAAACCGCTGAATCCCAAAACCAATACCGGAGTTGATGGTCCAGCATCGGTAAGTTTATTCACTTTTTCATCAAACATTTCTCGAACCCGACCAAAATGTGCGCCGCAGACAAATGGATCACCCTTTTTGAGCTTTCCTTCTTGAACGAGGATTGTCGACACGTTACCCTTACCGCGGTCGAGCCGCGCTTCAATAACGATCCCCTTGGCGTTTTTATCAAACGGTGCGGTCAGGTTCAACTCCTCAGCTTTAACAAACACTGCATCCAAAAGATCTGAGATACCGACGCCTTTTAGAGCTGATGTCTCAACGCAAATTGATTTCCCACCAAAATCTTCAATAACAACGTTCGCTTTGGCGAGTTGAGTCTTCACCCGGTTGACGTTCGAGCCGGGTAAGTCAATCTTATTGACGCAAACGATTATCGGCACATTTGCAGCACGTGCGTGGTCAATTGCTTCAACGGTTTGCGGCATAACACCATCATCAGCGGCAACCACAAGGATGACTATATCGGTAACTTGAGCACCCCGCGCGCGCATCGCCGTAAATGCTTCATGACCCGGTGTATCCAGAAAGGTAATGATATTGTCATTATATTCTATTTGATAAGCCGCCATGCGCTGGGTGATCTTGCCGTATTCCTCTTCTACGATCCGCAACTTAGTAATGGCATCAAGGAGCGTGGTCTTACCATGATCGACGTGACCCATGATTGTTACAACCGGTGGTCTTTCATGTTCTTCCACTTCAACATCTGGCGCAATCCGGTCTTCAATTGACATAACCTTCACGTCATAGCCAAACTCATCACTCAGAACTGTCAATGTGTCTAAATCAAGCCGCTGATTAAGACTAACCATTAAACCCATATCGAGGCACTTCTTGATGACATCGCTGGAGGGTAGTTTCAAAGCCTGCGCAAATTCAGCCACCGTCATGAAGTCGACAACTTCAACGATTTTTTCACTTGGTTTTTCTTCAACATTAACCCGGATTTCACGCTTGTAGTGTTTTTTTATCTCTTTCTTCTCAAGTTTGGCAAGGGTCGATTTTATTTTTTCTTTTATCGCTTCCGGATCGATCTTCTTCCTTGTTATCTTAACCTTTGGTCTGGTGTAGCGGCGAGTAAATTCCTTCTTCACTCTCTTTTTGTCCTCTGAAATCTTCTGCCGAACTTTTTTTATCTCTTCCTCAGAAAGAGTTGACATGTGGCTTTTTACTACTATGTCCAGTTCTTTCAACAACTTCAGCAATGCAGCGCTAGATAAACCTAAATCTTTGGCTACTTTATGAACCTTTTTCTTTAACATCCTTAGACTCCTTCTGGTCGACTTTCTTTTCTTTAGGCCTATTCCCTTCTTGCTTTTTCTTAGTCTTTGCTTCTGCTGCCTTGCTCTTTGTTTTTGTTTCCTCAGTCTTTACCTCTGCTGCCTCGCTCTTTGCTTCTGTTTCCTCATTCTTTGCTTCTCCTGTCTTACTCTTTGCTTCTGTTTCCTCAGTCTTTTCCTCTACTGCCTTACTCTTTGCTTCTGTTTCCTCAGTCTTTACCTCTGCTGCCTCGCTCTTTGCTTTCGCCGCCTTGACTGCCTCGAGTTCTTCTATTTGAGCAGCTATTTGTTTAGCCGAGTGCAATGTTGCTAGGATATTCTCAACACCCTCGTCGTCGAGTTTTAAAAGGAACTTCAACTCTTCAACCGGGGCTTTCAATACCGCGAGAACATTTGAATAACCTTTTTCTTTCATCATCTTGCGCATCGCCGGCTTGAGTTCCTTAACATCCTGTATACTGGTTTTAGCAAGCTCTTTTTCCTTTAGTTCCTGTTCGTACTCTGATAGCTTTTTGATTTCAATCTCAACCGCACATAGCCTCGACGCCAGATCTACATTAACACCATTCTTGCCAATTGCTTTTGAATAATCTTCGTCAGCAACAACAGCCAATACATGGTTATCATCAAGGGTAATAACTTCCTTTATCTTTGCCGGTGAAAGGCTTCTCGATACCTGAAGACTGGGCTCTTTACTCCACAGTATGATGTCTATACGTTCGCCGGACACCTCTTTCACTATCGATTGGATACGGCTACCCCGGTATCCAACGCATGCGCCGATTGGATCAATCCTGAGATCAAGTGTTTGAACTGCAACTTTGGCGCGGACACCGGGCTCACGAACTACCCTGATAACCTGGATCAAACCATCTTTTATCTCAGGTATTTCGTAGAACAACAACCTTTCTAAGAATTTCGAATCAGTTCTTGAAAGGATGATCTTAGGACCCCATTGAGCACGATCAACGCGCGAGACTACTGCCCTAATCGGAGAATCCAAGCGGTAGTGTTCGCTCCTCATTATCCCATAAGAAGGTATTGTCGCCTCGGTTGGACCTAGATCCACCAGAATCTCATTGCGACTTACTACTTTCACAATACCCTTGACTATTTCTCCAACCTTTTTATCATACTCAGTCATAATGCGATTTCTTTCTGCTTCACTGACCCGCTGAGTAAGAGTTTGCTTCACCGATTCAATTGCCGTCCTCCCTAAATCGGCAATTGGAATATGCTGGCGAAAGTCATCGCCGACCGCGATGGTCGGTTTTTCTTTTCGCGCATCATCAAGCCCGATTTCCTTATCTGGATCTCCAACACTGTCAACAACCTTTTTCAGTGTATAAATTCTGATTTCACCGGTCGACTTATTTACTGACACCTCTGACTCAACACCCTTGCCGAACTTCCTCTTCACGCCATTCTTCAGCGCTTCCACAAACGACTCAATCACGTAATCGAACTTCACACCCCTTACCCTGGCTATTGATTTCATGCCCTCAGTAATCAAGTTATCTTCGTTTGCCATAATCAAGATCCTCCACAACCCTTGCTCTCACAACTGATGAATAAAGCACAACACTTTCTCCACCATCGGTCGCGACAACCAAACCGCCCTGCTCCGTTCGTCTAAGATAACCTTTAATCTTACGGTCTCCAGTATCTATTTCCACCATCTTACCTTGTGCCCAGGCAAAGTGTTCAGGTCTTGTCAAATGCCTTTCAACACCCGGCGAAGAAACCTCAAGGCGGTACGCGAAAGTAACCATATCTGACTGATCCAGCTCCCGGCTAATTAGCTTACTAACCTTTTTGCAATCATCAATACTTACCGTGCCATCCTCGCGGTCGATGAGTACACGAAAAACTCTGGTGACTTCATTGAAATGCAAATCATATAAACGTAAGTCGATCTCATCCACTATGTGCTTGATTAATTCAACTACCACCGACAATTCAAACTTATCGTCCATTCAACCTCCGGTACAAAATGTCCTTCAACTCTTGCAGTTTCATCAGTATCGATCCTTTATCGACCCTCACTATTTCCTTGGTCCCGCGCAGATATATATCAAAACTATCGTTCTTTATACCTTTCGGACCAATTGTCAGCCTTAATGGAATACCTAACAACTCCGAATCGTTGAATTTGATCCCCGCTGAGAAATCACGGTCGTCTATAATAACCGAAAAGCCATTGTTAGTCAATACCTGAATAACCTCTTGTGCAACTCCTGCAACACCTTTATCTAACGGATTCAAAACAATAATGTATACTTCACTCGGTGCAATGGATATTGGCCACACCGCACCGTGTTCATCCCCTTTTTGTTCACACACACAAGCCATAATGCGTTCGAGCCCGATCCCATAGCTTCCCATAATAATGGGTTTCTCTTCACCCTTTTCATTTAAGTAAGTCGCACCGAGCGGCTTAGAATACCTGGTTCCTAACTTAAAAATATGTCCCAGTTCCAAAGCATTATGCAACTCAAGCTCATGGCGGCACTTTGGACAAGCATCACCTTGTTTTACAACCCGAACATTTAAGTATTCGCGCACCTTAACATCACGCTCCAGATTCAAACCTTTTATGTGATAGTCGTTTTTATTAGCTCCTGTTATCATACCCTTAGCGCCTTCCAGCAAATCATCCGCGTATATCGCAATGTCGCCCTTAGCGACTGGCCCAATGAAACCCGGTTCAGCACCAAAATATTCGGTGATCGTTTCGACATCAGCAGGTTTGTATGAAAACCCGAATCTACTCTGGATCACGCCTTCATTTATGTCATAGTCGCCACGAAGCAAAATAAGAATAGGCTCCTTATCAGGCGCTGTGTAGAACATGTTCTTCACGAAGTTTTCAGGTCCCACTTTCAGGAAATCACTGACTTCGTCAACGCTTCTTTTCCCCGGGGTATGGACTTCAGTAATTGGGCAATCCTCAAAATCAAACGTTTTACCAATGCCCTGAGCAGCTTCTAAATTAGCACGATAATCACAATCGGCACATGCCACGATCGTATCTTCACCACCATCAACCCGAGCGACAAACTCGTTTGATTGACCAGTGCCCATTAAACCACCAGCCGCATCAACAATTTCAAAATCGAGCCCACAACGTCTGAAAATCTTTATATAGACTTGCTTATGGAGCTCAAAATTCTCGCTGAGCCCATCTTCGTCGCGGTCAAGGCTATAGCTATCTTTCATGATAAACTGACGAGAACGGATCACTCCAAAGCGCGGACGTAATTCATCCCGGTACTTAGTCTGAATCTGATACCAAATCTGGGGAAGGTCTCGATAAGAACGGATGCTCTTGCGGGCTATTCCCGTTATTATCTCCTCGTGAGTCGGACAAAGGCAATAATCCCGACCTTTTCGGTCTTTGAATTTGAACATATCATCGCCATATTCAAACCAGCGCCCTGACTTCTCCCAGACCTCCCTCGGACACATTGCCGGCATAAGCATTTCTTGAGCTCCGATGCGGTTAAGTTCTTCGCGTATTATTTTCTCGATACGCATCAGTATACGCCAGCCCAACGGCAGGTAGATGTGAACACCTGAAGCAAGTTGTTTGACAAACCCGCCGCGCAGCAAAATACGATGGCTTTTGCTTTCCGCTTCTTTGGGGTCCTCGCGTAATGTTTCAATCAATGACTTGCTGAATTTCATAACTTTAAATATAGCACATATCTTTAGTTAAGTCAATACTCAAAGCGCTTCCTGATATTACTAAGCAGAAATGTTAACAGTTATTACTAAGCGGAAATGTTAATCTTTTGCAGTTGCGGAGAAGTGGTTTTTGCGGTATTCTCTTTTGAAAAAGAGGATATCGCAGATGAAAGGAGAGAAGTTATTAGTGACCAAAAAAGACATTAAACGATTCAAGGTTTTAAAGGATGTTATTGAAAAGAAGCTAAAAGGTACACAGGCAGCTCAGCTGGTGGCGAATTGGGGTCAAATCTCTACATGCTACATGCGATTTTTATCTTCATTCTTATGCCAATTACTATGTAGAATGTAGAGATTTGACCCCATCAATCCCCCCCATCAATCCCCACAAGCTACTGCACTCCATAGTCATAGGGTATAGGGAACACAAAGGATGGCACCTTGTACGATGTTGGCTGGTTTGTAGCGGTTCACGGCCCGATGAATCGAGCGACTACTAATGAAATCGCCCTTTGCTTTTTTAGGTGTTTAGGTATTTGCATTCTCTCCCTTACTCCATTTCTCCCTAAGTATTGACTTAAGACCCATCTCCATTATAATTGAGTGATAATGAAATCACTTGTTGCGGTTGTTAAAACCAAACCATCCACGGTGCTTGAGGATATTGATCGCGCAATGACCCTAGCACAGGTTGATAATTTTCTCAAGAAGCAAACCCCAACAATACTTAAAATAAATATCTCCTGGCATTTCTATTTCCCGGCTTGTTCAACGACGCCATGGCAACTCGACGGCGTGGCAGCATCACTCAAAAAAAGAGGATATACTGATTTAATACCAGCACAGAATCGTACGGTCGTGATAAATCCGGATCTCGGCGCGGAGAATAATCACCTCAATTCAGCAATGAAAAAACACAAACTGAAATTTGTCCATCTTTACGAACCGGAAATTGAATGGATAAACTACAAACCAAAATCCAAAATGCTCGTTCTTGATAAGATTTTTGGCGGCCGCATCGACATCCCCAAGATGTTCATCGGTAAGAATGCCTTCCACTTACCAACCTTGAAGACACATGTCTTCACAACGATTACCGGTGCCATGAAAAATGCGTTTGGTGGTCTACTCAATGATAACCGGCACTGGACACACTCGCTCATCCATGAAACGCTCGTCGACCTGCTCCAAATCCAAAAAGAAATTCACCCTGGTATTTTCTGCCTTACTGACGGCACTATTGCCGGCAATGGAGCTGGACCAAGGGTTATGGAACCGCAGATAAAGAACTACCTATTGGCAAGCGGCGATTCAGTCGCCATTGATGCCATCGCTGCAAAAATGATGGGCTTTGATCCTTTATCCCTGAAATTCTTGTACCTGGCTCAGGAAAATGGTCTTGGTACTGCAAACCCTCAGGATATTTCAATAAAAGGTGAAGATATAAGTAAGGTTGATTTCCATTTTAAATGCAAAGACACCTTTGCATCCCGGTGCCAAAAGGCGATATACTGGGGCAAGTTGAAACCATTGGAACACATCCTTTTACGAACACCGCTAGTCCCATGGTCATATCTCGCCTCAAGGGTCTTCCACGATTTCTATTGGTATAATGTTTTTGGCAAACCGATCGCACGAAAATTCTTGGATACACCATGGGGCCACCTGTTTAACTCCTACAAATGACTGCACCGGTTCGTCATGTTGACTTTCCTATAGTTTCATATATAATTGGAGCATGAGACCAACCGGCGTTCATATCGTCGCGGAGTTCATTTATTGTTCAAAAAAAGTACTTAACAACAAACACATCCTCATCCAAATCTTGAAACAGGGTCTTAAGCAAGTCGACATCGACTTGATAAGCATCAGAGGCTATCAGTTTAATCCTTTAGGTGTTACCATCGTCGCGGTGGTCGGCGAATCTCACGTCGCTATCCACACCTATCCAGAAGCACGCCATGCATCATTGGATATCTTCACCTGTTCTCCTGACCACGACAAACCCAGCAAATTGCTGAGTTTCTTAAAGAAAAGAATCAAACCAAAAATCGTACGGGTCGTTGAGTTACAACGCGGCAATCCAATTGAAATAAAAGAAAAAGATTGGATAAGATCATTTACCTCAAGTGGCTTTGAGACAATATACCATATAAAAAAGAGACTCCTGAGTAAGAGATCCAAGTACCAACAGATCGATATTATTGACAACGATGACTTCGGAAGGATTCTATTTCTGGATTGCGATATACAGATCGCCGAATATGACGCCCATATTTATAATGCATGTTTAGTCGACCCGCTTGTCAAGAAACGTCAAAAGCTAAGAAAGGTTGCCATTCTGGGAGGCGGTGATGGCGGGGTATTGAAAGAACTTCTAAGATATAAACCGAAAAAGGTCTATCTGGTCGATATAGACAGGGAGGTCATCAAGGCTGCACAAAAATACTTGACCACAATCTGCGGCAATGCCTTCATGAGGAAAAATGTTAAGGTTGTGATTGATGATGCCAATGTATTTTTAGATAACCACGTTGGTTTTGATGCCATTGTCTATGACCTAACAATGCATCCAGAAGCACTTACAAAAGTAGACCGAGCTGTATTCCTGGATCAAATTTTCTCAAAAATCCATGATATTCTTGATAAGAATGGCATAATCAGCCTCCAGTGTTGTTCTGCCTTTGACAAAGTGACATTAGGTCTTTTAAAGAGCATACTGAAGAAATACTTTACGAATGTTAAATTTAGTAAAACATTCATCCCATCGTTCTGTGAGTACTGGATCTTTGCCACTGCAAAAGTAAAAAAATAAATCCCTGCATCAGTCCGTTCCTGTAATAGGTAAGCTATTCTAAAAAATGATAAAAACAATGAGGCCAAATTGCCAGAAATGGTATAAAATAATGTAGTTGCCCAATTCATTGGGCTTCTTTTAGTGCAATAACTTCGTTATTGCAATGCCTGATAAATCAGGC
>JAUWCU010000026.1 GCA_030609135.1 Candidatus Stahliibacteriota bacterium
AATAGGTAAGTTTTTCCTAAATTGTAGCGGTCGGATTTATCCGACATAATGAAAATATCCGAAAATTTGTGCGATGAATCGCACCGCTACAATAATTGCTACGTTTTTTATATCATTTTTAGGAAAAACTAAACTATTACCCCTTCTGAGTTAATCATAATTGAAAAACCGCGCTATGTCAAGGAGAAAAAACCACTAAGGGGAGCCAATAAAACTCCCCTTACATAAGAAAGTGGGATTTCTTATAGTATTATTATTTTCTTGGACACAGTTGTCGTATTTGCCCGAAATTTGATGAAGTAAATACCTGAGGGAACATAACCCCTATTCCAGACGAGTTCATGGTTTCCAACGTCCTCAGACCTATCGACCACAACATCAATCAATCTACCGGTTGCAGAGTATATTTCCACATTCACGGCTGACCTCTCAGTTAGCGAATATTTGAGATGTACTATATCCCTGGTCAAATTAGGGGTGACTGTGAAGTTCGTTACAATGGTCTGTTCAATCTCTTCTATTCCGGGAAAGACTGTATTCTGGAAGTATCTGATAAAACCATAGTAATCACTTATCAATAAATCGCACGCACCATCGCCATTCCAATCCACACAAAAGAGACGGGAACCATAATATTCATCGATAGGGTTGCCATTTGTTAATTTTAGAGTATCATAACTACTGAAAACAGGGTTCGCATTCGTTCCTGCATTCTTGTAGAAGAAAGCGTAACCATAGTTTTCTCCGAGGATCAGGTCTTTTATTCCGTCGCCATCAAGATCCCAAACTCTGGGATTAGAACGATAATGATTAATCGGGCTACCACTGCAATTGATATGGCTATATGTAGTAAAGACAGGATTAGAATTAGTACCTTGGTTAAGATAGAGTCTTACTGTTCCGGTTCCAGATTGCAGACCTATTATCAGATCTTTTTTGCCATCTTCATTCCAGTCCACTACCTCAGGGTTAGCATTACTGCCCACATCGATCTTTACACCATTTGCTCTAAGCGTATCAGACAATATCAAACCACTGCCTGATTCTACATAAAGCATAGTATAACCGTTTCTATCACCTACGAGAATATCTCTCTGTCCGTCTTCGTTCCAGTCGCAGACCGCGACTGCAGCACCTTGGCATCAGGCAGCGTAGACGGAAATATCTACGCCATCAGCCTGCAGATATGAGAAGCTCCCAAATACAGGATTGGTGTCAGTCCCCGTATTTTTATAAAACCTGACTTTGCCCGAGGAGTATTGGCCCACTATAAGATCTTTTGTTCCATCGCCATCCCAATCATAGTAAAAGGGCGATCCATAGTAACCCACGTCGATGGGACTTGCACCTGCATAGATATTGACCGGAGAATTGAATATTGGTGTTTGGGCACTGATTATAAAGAATAGCCCAATGATAAGTAAAGCACTGGTAAGTTTCATATTTTCTTCTCCTTTTGCTACTATTATTATATACAAACAGGTAAAGTTGTCAAGGGGTTTGAGTATCCGCGCCATCACCACTTACCTTTATTTTCTACAGTCGCGGTCGATTCATTCATTAATGGGAAATCTAAATTTCCCATGCTCCCAGATCAAGATTTTCATAAACCCTTCCTCAATGCGGTTGCGATAGACTATTCTCACATCATTATTAGGTTTCAGGTCAATCTCCTGGTTATTTTTCAGATAAGGGATGAAATCATTATCCAGAAGGTTACGTACCCGGTCAATCATATCTTTAGCAGCGTCGATTCTGTCCTCAGTGCCGTAAACCTGAATGACAACTTTGTCATCCGTTCGATCATAATATGCGTGAAAAGGGACGTCGTACTGCTCAATAAAGGTCTGCCACTTTGACAGGGAATAGAAGTTGAGTTGGATAGCGACCATGTCACCCTCAGATAACTTATAAGTATCCGACAATGCAGCAGACGAAAAATTGACTACGATGAGCAGCAAGACCGCACAGACAATCAATCCTCCTGATTTAGAACTTGCATGATTCAATTTCATCATAGGGTTGCCTCCTTCACCTGAACCTCTTTCTTAACAACTGCTTAATCCTGAGAAATTATTTAAAAAAACCAACTATTTTATTTGATTAAAATTAATCGGCGGTGGGCTGATGTCAAGGACTATTCTATTCTCCTGTTCGAATTATTGAATGTACTTGACTTCCAGATACGGAATTAGGTTTCCTTGCTCAACAACTGTTTTCTTCTCCTTTTTTCCGATTCTAACAGCAGCTGAGACACGCTGGTACTGCATGCTTGGCCAGTATGAAACCTCAACGAACACTGTATACTCACCTGACTTTACTTTTTTACCTGACATATCTTTCAAATCCCAGATGTATATGTGATGTCCAAGGTCAATGCTGGCTGCCGTGACACCGTCGATATCTACATATTCTGAAGAATGTGACCACATAGGAAGGTTCACCTGCTTTTCTTTAGCATAACCACTGAATCCGGATACGTAAATGGTCTTGATGAAATTGCCATCTTTATCCTCGATCCACACCGCAGTCTGCGGTGCTAACTCGTCGCGGAATCCCAGGATAAAATCGATTACCAGGATCGGCTTTTTGTACTCGGAAAGATCAGCGCGCCCTACCTGGGGGTTTATCCTATTAAACACCATCTGAGCCGCATCAGAATTTGAGTATTGAGTAACAGTCTCTATCCAATAGGTCATGGACTTTTTCTGATAAGCTACACCGAGCCAATACAAAGCTTCAGCCTTATCATCAGCAGATGCGCTACTCTGTAGCACCATATACAGATCATCTATACCCTGCTCCAATCGACCTACAAAAAATGGCATTTCCACACCGGCGATACCGCGCCAGAGCCTCAACTCGATATCATTGGGTGCCAGGGCAACCGCCCTGTCCAGTACAGACATGAGCGCAAATGCAAGGTCAGTGCGGAAATCAGTATCCAACGAAATCCGGGCGTCGTATTCTTCGCCGGCGAGGTTCTGGAGAGACAAAGCAAGTAGCCTGTAGACATCAACATTTATAGAATCGATCTGCGCGGCTTCTTGTAAATATATCACTGCCTCTTGATATCTTTCAGCATTCGCATAAGCCTGTCCCAATGCCAATAAGAATTCGGCGTTATTTGGTTCTTGTTCAAGTTTCTGCTTTAGCTGGAGGATTTGCGGGCTATCAGGCTGAGTCTTTTTGCCATGTTCTGCTTGCCATTGCTCAAATTGATCAATCCTGGTCAGGTTATCCTGTGCCTGTTTGGCAAAATCTGAACCAGGCGCAGCTTTAATCACCCGAGCGTAAAATTCTTTTGCCTTTTGTATTGCCATCAACTTTTGATAACCAATACCCAAATACTGATATGCTTGTATCAAATATTCCTGCAGCACAGGGTCTCCAGACTGTTCAATCACGATTGCAATGAATTCAAGGTCATGGATCCCTTTTTCTGTCTGTCCAGCAAATTTCGGAACGGACACACCCCAGGCACCGCGGTAGAATCTTGCCTCGAAGTTGTTTGGATCAAGCAGAAGAGCCTTGTCCCACATCGCAAATGTTTTGGTGAACACTTGAAGAATCTTTGAAAAATCCTTCATGCCCTGGACCTGCTCGCCATAGAGAAGGCCCATTTGGGTATAAACTGTGGAGGAATCAGGATATTCTTTGACTGCCTGTTCCATTGTAGTAATGGCTTTTTCTAAATTATTTAAATTCAAGTAGGCTTGAGCTTCATCGATATACTCAGCAACGGTTTTACCCAGACCAAAACAGACAAAACCCGTTAATAAAAATACAACCACATATAGTGAAAATTTTTTCAATGTAACCTCCTGTTTTGATACAGCAACCCGCTGTATTTATGAGTATGCTTTGATTTTGCAGAAAGTCAAGGCAGAGAAACCCTGGGAGTATCGGAGAAACGGCGATTTTGTATTGGAGTGCAATAGCTTGTTGGAGTGTAATGAAAATCCCGTTCTGTCGGGGCTATTGCGTAGTCGAGCGTCAGCAAGCTGACGCACTCCAGTGATAGATGTTTCGCTACTTTCTCTTTTAAAGGACATGATCAGCAGGTTTAGGGTTAATAGAGATAAGGAGTAGCAGAACTTGTTCTGCGCTGTTTTGATGCGAGACAAGTCTCGCTACTCCATTTTTTGAGTTCTCGGTCAGTCTGTCGAGATTTGACCCCAATAGCTCCTCGGACAGGCGGGATAAATATCGGAGAAACGGCGATTTTGTATTGGAGTGCAATAGCTCGCTATTGCCGGAGAAACGAAGCCCGATTCACCCCGTTAGATAACTGTCTCCGTCGAAACTCCGCACTATTAAAACCACCATGTATCTAATGGGGTAAATTGGACAAGTACAGCGCAGCGTTTTATTCCAGCAGACAGTGATCCATTCCTGCTCATTATATGTGACTATGTGGACAAACCAATTAAATACTTTATTAATTTACCATAATTACCCTCTTTCCCTACCTTTATAGGAATTAAGTCTTATTATGACTTTCCAAGGAAAATTAATTTTCTCCCTTTTTACCCGTATTTACCCTTATTTCCCCTTGTTTTACTCATTATCGAAGTAATATCGCCTTCTCTGTCTTTTTATAATTATCCGTCCTAAATTGTAAAAAATAAATACCACTTGTAGAGCGTTGACCAGATTCATCATCTATATTCCAGACAAGAAGATGTCTCCCAGCTTCTTTTATTCCAGAACAGAGGGTCTTTATCCGACAGCCCTTTATGTCAAAAACAAGGAGCTCGACCCGCTGCCTTTGAGGAATTCCAAAGGAAATATTGACCTTACTTAATGCCAAATTCGGTTTTATGAGAAAATAAGAATGAACAGGCTTTTCTGAAATATTCTCATAAATCACTAGTATGGTGTACTCTATGGCAACATCAAAAAGCGCTGGAGAGAGATTTGGATCTATAGTTCCCATCTCTACCCGGTACTGGATATATCTGTCGCCGTCATTGACTGATGCAAGACCCGATATATCTTCACCATTTGTTACATAGGAGCAAAGAGCCCAGTCCATTGCTGTAGACATATCTGGAAGTGTATCTGTTCTTACCTTAAATTGGATTACGCCGGTATTCAGGCTATCATTCCAAGACATTATTCCGTAAGTTTGGTTATCCTCGGTGTCATAGATACGAGAATTCAGATAGCCAGTTAAAAAATAGCCTGCCTTGAACACATCGCCATTTGTATTGCCGGTTCCCAGATAGAGCGTACCATCACCATCCTGGAATAGATAATAACCATAGTTAACGTTGGTGATTAGACCATTTCCTGTTGAATCCCAGACCACTCCATCGAGGGTTTTGGCAAAATGCGTATTTGCACCTGCAGCGCACAGCCAACCATTATCAAGGTAGCACAGATTTCTGATATACTGCATACCGACGCCAGCCGTTGACCAGGTGTTCCAGGTGATTCCTCCATCATCCGAATAGAATATTGAATAATTATTGCTTGAGGCATAGATGGTGTTATTGGGTCCTTCAATTATAGAATAGATCGTATTGACTGTACTTGGCAAAGGGGTAGTTGGTGTCCAGGTTGCTCCACGGTCAATACTTTTATATACACGGGCAGGTGTTGGACCCATAAATCCAGAGCTCCCAACATAGAGTGCACCATCTGAACACTGCAAAAATGAGCCCACTCTGTACTCGTCTTGAAGAAGTGTAGAATCACACCAGGTATTGCCATTATCAATCGAGCGGTATATAGAAACCAGTTCAGGCATAGGACCCCCCATCGCCTCAACTCCAACACAGATTGTATCCGGGCCAACCTCTAAGAGATGAGGCGCAGGTGAGGAAAGCCCTGCCCAGAATGAACCCATGAGTGTCCAGCTAGTACCTCCATCATCAGAGCGGTGCACACTGGCATCCCAATCCACCCCTATGAGAAGTGAGCCATTGCTCAGTTCGAGCAATTCTCTTACAACATAGCAACCTGATGGCGTATTTATAGGGTTCCAGGAAAATCCGCCATCGTCGGTTTTAAAGATACATCCATCCCAGGATGGATCCTGGCCGCAGGCATAGATACCACCGATAGTGGTCCTTGTAAGCCACTTGATTGCAGTAGCACCAGGGAGTTCTGCCGTGTTAAACCAGTTTGCAGTATGGGGTGCATCCATAAGAAGCATCCCTGAACTGCGCCACCCATTGACACCTGATGATGTATATAATGTGGTGTCACTCCAGTCAGTCTCTACCCATACATCGGCATAAATGGGCAGGATGAGCAGGATAACTAAACATATACATAGCTTCATAAAACCTCCTTTCACCCCCTCCTATATCCTCCCCCTTCAAGGGGGAGGGTAAGGGTGGGGGTCTCATAAAACCTCCTACTATTCAATTATTGACTAACTACCGCAAAAGGATAATCTTTCTGGTAAAATTAACATCGCCAGCACTAAACTTGAGGAAGTAGATACCTGATGCAAGCTTCCTATTAGCATTGTCTTGAGGATGCATCTGAATATCATAAAACCCAGGATCTTGCTCTCTCTCGACAAGAGTTCTCACTAATCTACCAAGAACATTGTATACTTTCAGACTCACCTTACTCTTTATTGGCAAAGCATATTTTATACTCGTGAATCTGACGAATGGATTTGGATAGTTCTGATACAATATGCAGGTTTTCGGAATATCGTATTCTGTTATGCCAATCGGTGGTTTGATGACAAACGAGTAATTGCTTTCCTCAGGTGCTCCTATCGGGTCGGTTCCTCTATTAGGTGTAAGAAAATCATCTTTAGCTGATAAGTAGTAATAAATAGTATCATCGATGCTTTGTGCAGGAATTTCAGCCGTGTACTCATCAGGGTTTAAAGTCGTGTCCATTTGGATTGCACTCCAAGCTCCGTCATTTATTCTGTAATACAATGAACATCGGACAACCTCATACATATTGTCTTGAATGATTGAGTACACTGGGAAAGGACCAACATGGGAAGTATCCTTCCATACTGTAGTATTAGCAAATGACGGCGGAACATTATCCCTCGGTGTCGTAATAGCAACATCATCAACAAAGGCATATGGCGGTATCCCCTCTTCCATATATTCATATTTGAACCGAACTGAAGTCCAATTACTACTTGGCGTAAGATCTCGTCCAAAACAATGCCAGGTCGGACTCCAACCCGCAAAACCCAAGAATACCCAATCACCATTGCTTAGAGTATCTATATACAAACAACAACGACCCATCATCCAATGACTCCACTGGGACCAGGTAATCTGCGGATATCTCGACAGATCTAAATGTGGTCGAATTATCAATGGATCGCCAGGATAATTCGTGTCTGGAGATACGCTCCACGCACCAGAATGGAAATCATCACCTGTGATAAACCAATGAGTTGAATCAACCCACCATTTTGTTGTATCAAAATTCCCCGCGTGTTCAAAATCGTCAAAAAATAGAGTACAAGGAGGAGGTGTTTCGCCGATCATTATATCAAAGGTCTCGTTCTTTTGTCCAACCCAATTGATCCAACCCGATGTTTTAGGATAAGTCGTGAATGTAACGGTATAGCCAGCAGGTGTTATAGGATGGCTTGTGAATTCAAAGGGATTTGATGCATTATTCCCAGATGCACCTATACCCATGGGTCCAAAATATGAACTATCAGTTATGATCGTAACATAAGGATCAGTGGTAGTAATATAGGCAACCGTTGATGAAACAGAATCCTTTCCAATATTTTCCAGGGTCAATATTATGGTACATGTATCACCAGGCTGAGGGCTTCCAGGGACTGTATGACTGACATATACAATATCAGGTGAACGTATTTCTTCTTCTGATACTGGGAATTCCCATGTACCCTTTGAGACATCTGTTACCTGCATAGTAAATGGTATGAGAGTGATCTGCGCCCCTTGATATGGATACAGATCTGAAACAGCAAAACCAAAGGTCCTGGTTGCCTGTGCTCCGGGCGCCAGATCGCCATAAGATTTAGAAGAATCAGTTACAGCGATGAGCGTATCTGTTGTTCTCAATATCGCAGTGATATTATTTGAAGGTGCGCCGCCGTAATTTTTTAACGTCACAGTCATGTATACTGTTTCACCAGGATTCAATACACCGTTGCCATTGCCCCCAGTAGCTTCGTCTATTGTGTGACTCAGATAACCGGGAAATGGCGTGCTGTGGTCAACCATGACTATACCTTGATGAGGGATATGGAATGGAGAAGTCACAGTGACGTATACAGTATCATCACTCCTCGGCACTGGGTAAAGTATTACCTGACCAGACACATCAGTTCTACTTACGCAATAGACATCATTTGTGCTCATCAAACACACAGTCGCGCCTTGAACCGGGCTCCCTGATTCTTGGACCAAAACAGTGAATTCACTTGTTCCAACTGGCATCGTGGCATTATATGTGCAGGTGATTACAGCAGGTGCATCAGCCCACATTGTGGTACCTGGATCACCGAGTAGGTTAAATCCAAAGTTACCAATGCCAATGCCACTACATTGTCCAAGATTGTAGATACTATCAACATAGGTATCGATAAATCGAGTTGGTACCTGTTCGCACATTGAACTTGCTGGCGTAGCTCCTGCCCCTATATATGCAATTCCCTTTTCTCTGGTCCACGCTTCACCGTGACACGTAGCGTTTTGAAACATACCGGTTCCACAAGAAGCAGCCATTACAATCGGTACTTTTTCTCCATTGGTAAGCGCATAAACATCATTATTGTCAAATGTATTACTCCAGTCAGTAAGCCACCATCCATTAGGCCAACCATGTCCAAAATAAACAGTAAAAAGCCTTCCACTATTTACCGCATTTGTAATATTTGCTGTTGTCGCTCCTCCGCTTCTTGAATATAATGTATCAATCCATGTGAAGCCGTAATCGAGCAGGTCATTTCTGATATTGATCGCCGAGGGCAAACCATGCCACTCAGCACCGTTGATTGTACAAGCTTTGCGATACCAGGTCGGGTCTGTTAAGTAGGGATCGCGTTGGTAATCCATTATCCGATTAATCATACCTGTCAATGTTCCTGCGTCACTTGTTGAAAGCCTTCCCACTAATATTTCATAGCCGTTGGACAGGGTTCCATCAAGATTTCCATAATAGAGAAAATCAGTTGCACAATCACTCATTTGAGGTATTATATGGGTAGGAATATCTTGTACGTCACCAACAAGCAATAAGTATTCAGGTGGATATTCCCAGGTAAAATAGGCGTCCATCAAATACTCCCTTATTAGCGAATCAGCTGGTGGATTACAAACATCAGAGATATTGACCACCTTTACCCTTCTACCTTCACGATTTCGCCAATCAGCTAATGGTTGTATGGTTGCGTTGAGTGCATCAGCAGTGATAATAAGATATGTCCCTCTTGCAACTGAGTCAGATCGAACGAAATCGTAGTTAATGAAAAGATGTTTGTATATCGGTTCAAAGGCATAGGATGTATAGGGACGGGTCCTTTTGAGCACATTTGTTGTACTGATCCCTGAGTAGTTCAATTCAACACTAATATTGTGGTATACGTAAATCTCACCTTTCGCAGGATTGTAAACCACCGGCTGAAATGTCAGTATGACAAATCTATAATCCCGTAATATCCCTGGAGTACTCATCATTGCAATTTCTGGAGGATAGTTCATGTCCTGCTCATAAAAATCCTCATCAATCATAAATTCCTTGAAACGAAAACGATCTTGAAAAGGTGCCGGGATATAGGCTTTGAGCGTATCACACGTATAGCTTATAATCTTCAATTCTACATTTTTGTCATCAGGGACCGCGATGAATTTTTCTATAGTCGGCAATCCTGGTTTCCCGACGTCACTCAGAAAAGTGTATTCACCGGGGATCTCGATGAGATTATATTTCCTTCCATTTATCATTTGTTCGCTAATATATATTCCAGGAAGGTTTATTTCAATAAGCGTATTGAATTGGCTGTGTGCGATTACTTCAATTTTTGGTGACTTATCAAGTCTTTCATTAAATGATATCCACTCATTGCTATGAGACAACGATGATACTATACTTACCATCACAAGAATATGCCACATAAATACCTCCTTTCTATATACAGTATATGTATAAGTGTGTTTCAAATCGTGAAAATCCCCATACAGAGTTCCTTATTTTACCGAGGTAATAGGCTGTGCACTTGTCCTTATTGACAAATGTTCAAAAATGGGTACAATATTTCCGCAGTTGTGCAATTTATGAAAATCGATGACAAAACAAAAATAGATGCCGTCAATGCTTATCTTTCAGGTAAAACGCGGCTTAATATCATTGCAATCTACAAAATACACCCGGTTACTTTGTGGCGATGGGTAAAGCAATACCAAAAAGGTGGTGTTGAGAATTTGATAAAAAAAAGAGCGTATAAACGCCCGTGGAATAAATTTCCGTCAGCCTTTGAAGAAAAAGTTATCGCGCTAAAGGAAATGCATCCTTCACTTTCAATTTCTAAAGCCTGCAAAATGCTCAAGATGAGAGGTTTGGAGATCTCGAGAAAAGGCATATGGAATGTGTGGCGACGATATGGTCTGGTCGGTTTCATGAAAGATAGAATGGGCATAGTAACTGATTGTCGGGAATATTGCTACATAGATCCTGAGCTGAGAGAAAATATTAAGAAAATAAAAACAATGTTGAGTAACCATAGGATAAAGAACGCAGCACATGCTATCAATTTATTGCCGGTGTGCTCTGAGGATAAGATACTCCATGCTGTAACCAAAAACTCACTTTCTTTGAAAAGGCAGGTTGATCTACTTCTGGCACAATCAGGTAAGATCCCTCTGAGACGTTATCGACAAGATGCAAGAATCCTTAGAAGTAACCTTGAAGAAAAAAAAATGTATTACTCTGCCCTCAGGGTTGGCATCGAAGAAGGCGCGGCCCTGACATATCTTGAAGAACCACAAGAACTGCTCAAACTAACAACACACCTGAGAAAAAAGGGAAAAGGGGTGAGAGATCCGTGGCTACGCTACACCATTGCATTACTGGAAGGATACGCGTTGGCGAGTTTGTTTAGAATCCAGGATGCATTGAAATGTACAAATGAATGCAAAATATTCATTCGAAATCTGCCCAATTCCTATTTTCTAATGGGTGAACTGACCTCGCTCTATTATAAATTGGGAAAATATCGCGAAGCAATATATTGGGCAAGAAAAGCCCTGGAAGGTGTTTCCGGTGAGTATCAAAAGGATCTCTACTCAAGCCTTCTTGGTTTTCTTACTGTATCAGGTGATTATCAAGCTATTCCGAAAATCTCAAAGCAAGAGGAATTGCACAAATGGGGTTACCACACGAGGATCCTTCTTTGCAAGGCACTTTTCCATCTTAACCAAGGTGATTTTCAGCAAGCATCTTCACTTGCCAAAGAGGGATTGCTTTGTTCAAAGAAAGAAGAAAGTAGAGCCTTTTTTTTCACTGGCATATTCGTCCTTGCCTGTGGTCATGCGGCTATGGGTGAGAAAAAAAAGGCACAACTCATACTTAGAAAATATAATCCGTTAGCCAAAAAATACCGTCTTGAAAAAGTATATTTTCTGCATCGCATTTTGCTGCAAGACCTGCGTATACCAAAAGAAATTACTAACATGCCGAGCCTCCGTTTGGCTCACCTTCTTTTCCGAGCTACGAGGACCATGCGTGCAAAAGACTACACGCGAGCACTTAGCTATGCCAATACACAAAAACTTCGTGGCCTCTTTGAACGTCTTGCCTTATTCTTCCCTGAACCAGTAGTGCGGCTCATAAAAAAAGGCAAGAACCCTGGATTATCCCGAGCTTTTCTAAAGATGCCGATTTTTCAAATCGAACCACCCGTGTATAATTTGAGATTTCTTGGCAGACTGCGTATTTTCAAAGGAGAGAAATCAATCTCACGATTAAAATTAGGTCCCAAAGATAGATCTTTCTTGATACATCTGTCTATTAATGAAAATCGTAGAATAGTATTAGATGATTTATACAAGAACTTTTGGCCTCGAAGTAGAAAGCCTTCAAGAAATCTCTCTCATCTTTTGGTTCGAATTAGAAAATCTCTTGGCATATCATCGGATCGCTTAAAAATTCGTGGGGATTTTTTAGACTGGAATTTCTATTTTACTACCGACCATAAACTTTTTGAAGAAACACTTATCCAGGCAAAGACTTTGGAGCGGGCTGGCGAATGGAGTTTTGCAAAAAGAGAATATCTGAGGGCATTCGTATTATTCCGCGGTGAGCCATTTAAAAAGATGTATGATCCCTGGTCAGAGCATATGCGCCGGGTGATATTGAATAAATTAGAAACTGAGGCACTGCACTTTGCCAAAAGTTGTTTAAAACATGATAATGAGATCCGCCAAACAAAGAGGCGGACGCCATCTACCAAGTACCGTGGCGGAAACATGGCGGACGCAAAAAGAGTACTTGAGAAAGTTTTGAAGATAATACCACAGTCAGAAGAAATAAGAAAGATGGCAAGTGAGGGTAGCTGATGGGGTCAAATCTTGAATAGTGAATACATAGCCAAGACTTAAATATTGCAAAAAGATAGAAAATACCTTATTCACTATTCAAGATTTGACCCCAACTGCCCCCCTTGACAAATTCTAGGTTTTCTTTATAATGACTGACTGGTCAGTCAGAATAAACCATTTGACCAAAAACTGTCCAAAGAATAAGAAAATGAGAACAAAAGATAAAAACATAAAAGAAAAAATCATTGAGAACGCTCTTAAAATCTTTGCTCAAGAGGGTTTTTTCAAAACTACAGTTGATGACATTGCTCAGGCAGCGGGTATTGCCAAGGGCACCCTTTATCTTTATTTCAAAGACAAGGCGTCGCTTTACGTAAATGTGATAGAAGAACACTTCAAGGTCGGCATCAAGTATCTTAATGAGGTTCAGAAAGAAAAGATGACAAACACAGCAAAGCTGCAGAAGATTGCTGATAATTGGATCGATTATATGATTCGACTTAAGAGCTCATTTTTCATGTTCTCGATGGAGAATGTCAATTTGTCGAGCAAGATTATGAAGGCTGTTAAGCCAATAATGAACGTATATCTCGAGAAGATAGTCGACATTATTGCTCGGATAATCGAACAAGGCATCAAGGCACGGGAATTTCGGAAAATTGAGCCGCGCATCGCAGCCGTACATTTTCTCAACACCATACGAACGGGTTTTTTTGTCACCTTCATTACTCCTAAAAGGTTCATCGATAAGAAAATATTGCTTGATTTGTTCTTTAAAGGACTAAAACAAAGGAGGTAGAATGCTGCACTCTTTGTTGATTAGTTTGCTTATACTCACCTATCCTGTTGGAAAGAATAAAAAAGTAGAGTTTTCTATTGGGTTATACTACTCACACTACGGGTTGTACGGTAATGGTTCTGTTCCAACGATATACGCAAGAATGACAGATTGGAGGTTTGGTGCAGAAATTGGAGTTGCGAATTTTATTCCGAATATAGGTCTCAAAATCAGATGTAGTAGTGTAAAATATTATAGCCCCTTTGAAGAATGGTACGAATATATTCCACTTACGCTGTGCACAAGTTTCGACTTATTGCCTTTTCTCAAGTTAAAATGGTTAAGGTTATCCGCTGAAACTGGATTCGGCGTCTATTTCTGGAAAGGTATTTGGATTGATCAAGTAATTGTGCTACCAAATGGTGAGAAAATGAAAGAAAGGGATATCGGCTTTGTTGGTGGTTTAACGCTTCAGTTAAAACCACATAAATTTATCGGATTAGAGTTCTCAAGCTATTATCATTACATTGCGAGTTCAGACCTTGAGAAATACGGATATTTTGATAAAGATGAAAAACTATGGGAAAACGGGGTTGCTCTAAAAATAATCATACCTTGGTGAATGTATTGGAGGTAAAATGTTAATAGTGTTAATTTTTCTCATGAACATAAGCCTTGGTGATACGCTCAATATCACCCTTGAACAAGCCATTGAATATGCTCTTGAAAACAACCCGGAGATCGAACTGTTAACCCTGGATTTTAAAACCTCACAGGCGAAAGTTGATGAGGCACGATCCGTGTTCTACCCCAATATTTCAGCCAGTGGATATTATGCTTATCTGAGTGATGTCGCTGTCTTTGAGTTAGACAGCATGCTCATACCCATGGGACAGCATGAAAACTACAACTATCAGGTTTCTCTGCAACAGGTTATTTTTACCTGGGGCAAGATCTACAATGCATATAAGATTGCCGGTCTTGGCAAAGATATTGCCCAGCTCAATCTCATTCGGAAGAAACAGGAAGTACGTTATTCAGTAACGGACGCTTTTTATGGTCTTTTGATACTGAAAGAAATGGTGAACCTTTCACACGAGAGTCTGCTTCAGCTCGAAAGGCACGCCAGGGCAGTTGAAACAAGATATAATGCTGGTTTGGTACCTCAGTTTGAGTTACTCCGTGCCCAGGTCCAGGTTGCCAACCTCAAACCCCAGGTGATCGAGGCAGAAAATGGTCTGAAACTTGCTCAGGAGGGATTCAAAATGCTCCTGGGTTTGCCTTTATACAAAGAATTCAAGCTTTCCGGTGAGTTACAAATGGTTGACGAGGAATTTGAAATAGACGACCTGACCCAAGCCGCACTTGAGAATCGTGTCGAATTGAAGAGCCTGAAAAAATATGCTGACATCGCAGAACGCAGTAAGACAATTGCGAGTCGCGCAAACCTGCCAAGCTTAATTGCTGGTGCAACTTATGTACGGACAAAGCCATTTGGTTTTGGCGGCAATGATTGGGGGACAAATATTACATTTAATGTCGGTTTTGAATTTCCGATATTTACCGGATTTAAGAATCTCGCTCAATACAAACAGGCAGCCCTGCAACTAAAAGGAGCCAGACTTGCATTCGAGAATTTGGAAAAAGGCATCACCCTTGAAGTAAAACAGGCTTTTTATAATTTCCAAGCCGCAAAGCAGTCCATTACCGCAGCACAAGAGAATGTTACTCAGGCTGAAAAAACCTATGAGATTATCAACACAAGATATAGAAGTGGTCTGGCAACAAACCTTGAGTTCATGGATGTGCAACTTGCCGCAATGCAGGCAAGAACTAATTATCTCTCAGCGCTGAAGCGGTATTATACATCCAGAGCTGAGATTCAAAAAGCGATTGGTAAGGAGGAATAGATGCGCAAGTTTTTGATTATTTCGCTAATTGTTATTGTTTTAGGTATCGCAGTTACTGTAAGAATTATGGTTTCTAAGAAACCTGCTGAACAAAAGGAAACAGAGAGAATAGTACCCGTTGAAGTTATTCCGGTTACCCATGGAAATGTGAAAAGCACGTGCGAGCTGATTGGTTCAATTGGGGCAAATAAAACCGCCCATGTTTTCCCGGAAACAATGGGGCGCATTACAAAAATAATGGTGAAAGAAGGGGCATACGTTAATAAAAACAGCCGGCTTATGGCACTACGCAACGAAACTATTGGCTTTGAGTATGAAGAAGGTTACATCATGGCGCCGATTAGCGGCAATATGGCAAACATCATGGTAAATATTGGTTCAATGGTCACGCCGCAGACAAATGTAGCCACAGTAGTTGAGTTCTCAAAAGTTAAGGTTACCTTCAATATGTCTGAAAATACTGTGGGTTGTACTAAAAAAGGTGGTAAGGTTCGCGTCATAGTCGATGCCATGCCGGACAAACCATTTCAAGGCACAGTATCAGAAGTGAGCCCGGTTATTGATCCCTATACTCGAACTATTGCAGTAAAAGCCATAATCAACAACCCCAAAAAACTACTCAAACCTGGAATGACCGCACAGATAATCCTGAGTCTTGACTCAAAAGACGACGTTCTTGCGATTCCAAAAGATGCCCTACTTGACAGCTATTTGTTTGTTGTTAAAGACAGTATTGCTGAACGTCGCGATGTTGAAGTTGGGTTGATCGGTGATAAATACGTGGAAATACTGAGCGGAGTCGAACAAGGTGAACAGATTGTGCTTATTGGACAGCACCGGCTTGCCGGCGGAGAAAAAGTCAACCCAGTTCCCGGGAGTGAATAATGAACCTCACTGAGATATCTATTAGAAGACCCCTAACAATATTGATGGTTTTTCTTGGGATCATAATGTTTGGTTTCATCTCGGTAGCAAACCTTCCAGTCAATCTTTTCCCAGACGTTACATTTCCTATGATGTTTATTATGACCAATTACCCTGGTGCAGGTCCAGTGGAAATCGAAACCCAGATCACTGATCCGCTTGAGAAAAGTCTTGGTACAGTGAATAACCTGGACAAGATAACGTCAACTACTTCAGAAAATCTTTCTATGATTTTCATGCAATTTAGCTGGGGTGCAGATATCGACGCCGCGTCGAATGATGTACGAGATGTTTTAGGCTACCTGACTCCATATTTGCCTGATGATGCATCCTACCCCATGATTTTCAAATTGGATATATCACAGCAGCCAGTTGTAATGTACACGATTGGTGGTGACATTAATCCGCTTGAACTGAATGAAATTGCTGAGGATATTGCTGATCGTTTGCAACGGGTGGGTGGTGTTGCCGCTTCGTATGCAATGAGTGAAGCATTACGTGAAATTCAAATAGTCCTGGATCCGCTTAAACTAAAAGGTACGGGCATCACGCCCGATCAGATTATGGGTGCGTTACAGGCGCAGAATATCAATTATCCGCTTGGGAACATAGAAGCCGGCAACAAAATATATATAGTGCGTACAATTGGCGAATATGCAAACCTTGATGAGATCAGAAATACAGTCGTTGGAAGTAATAATGGAGTGCCGATTCTGCTTTCTCACTTAGCTGAGGTAGGTTCGGCTGCATCTGAGCAAACTTCTATATCACGCACCAATGGTGTTCGGTCAATATGGGGAATGGTCCAAAAGCGTACCGACGCCAATACTGTAACCGTAGCAACCGCGGTTGTTAAAGAACTTGATAAAATCAAGCAGGATCTACCGCCTGGAGTACAAGTCGACCTTATCTTCGATCAGGCAGATTTTATTATGCGTTCTATGAAGAGTACAGCCAACACCTTAATCCTGGGAGCAATACTTGCGGTCATTATTCTCTTCCTGTTTATCGGCAGTTTCCGCTCGACTCTGTATATGGCAGTTGCCATACCGATTACTGTCTTCTTCGCCCTGTTTTTTATGTTTCTTTTTAAAATGAGTCTTAATATCATCTCACTCGGTGGCTTGACCGTTGCAATTGGTATGGTACTTGATAATGCGATTGTTGTATTCGAAGCAATTTTCCGACATAAGAAAAAGGGTGAAGAACCTAAAAAGGCAGCGTGCACTGGTACCAAGGAAGTAAGCGCGGCCATTACTGCTTCAACCCTAACCACGGTAGCGGTTTTCTTGCCACTTCTCTTAGTCAGTGGGTTGGCTTCAGTATTCTTCAAACCCTTGGCACTTACCGTAACCTTTGCTCTTATCTCATCACTTGTCGTCGCATTGACTATCATCCCAATGCTTTCAACAAAGTTTGCAACAGTGAAGCGTGAAGCAAAGGAAAAAGGGTTTGCCCCCAGGTTGAGTAGATTCTACGAAAAGATGGAAGGCATTTACACGCGCGTGATTCAATGGGCGCTTAAACACAGGTTAGCAGTAGTTTTGATAACCGTGGGTATATTCCTCGTGAGTCTGGTCGGGCTGCTTGGACTAAGGTTAATAGGTACTGAGTTGACCCCTGAAATTGACCAGGGTGAAATAATAATCAATGCGGAGATGCCCGTAGGTACGAATATGTGGGTCACTGATTCTGCCGTTCAAAAGCTTGAACATATCATCCTTGAAGAGGTCCCTGAAATCGATATAATGTCTACGTCTATTGGCAGTGGCTCAGGTGGAATGATGAGCCTGTTTATGAGTACGACAGGTCCACATGCTGCTCAAATCTGGATTGAGCTTCCTCACCGTGAGAAACGAACACGGTCAGTGTTTGATATTCAGAAAGACCTACGTTCTAAGATAATTGATGTTATCCCTGGACTTAAGGTGACCTTTGGACAAGATGAATTCCAGATGTTTGGTGGTGGTCCGGCGATTGAAGTTGAAATAATCGGCTATAGTCGTGAAAAAGCACAGAGAATTTCCGATGAACTCATGGAAAAAATGAGTGAAATTGAAGGACTCGTTGACTTAGAATGCAGTTTTGGCGAAGGTAAACCAGAATACCAATTGATCATCGACCGTCGCAAAGCTGCGAACTTTGGTCTCACACCATATCAAATCGGTGCTGTATTACGTTCACGTCTTGAAGGAGTTGTAGCCAGTCAATTCCGTGAACAAGGGAGTGAATACAATATCAAACTCATGATTGATAAGAAGTATCGAGACGACCTCAAGAAAGTTACTTCAATGACAATCACCACACCATTTGGAGATATCCCCATTCTTAATTTCATTAAAGATACCATTGCCATTGGTCCGGTATCAATCGACCATGAAAACAACAAAAGGATTGTTACGATCACTGGTAGCGCTGAAGGACGCGATATGGGAAGTGTAGCAGCAGATGTTCAAGCGATAATCAATGAAATTCAAAAACCGGCAGATTTTGTGATTGATATGGGTGGTGGTTTTGAAGAACAAATGAATATGTTCAAAGACTTGGGCTTCGTCATTTTACTTGCGCTTGTGCTCGTCTATATGATTATGGTTGGTCAATTCGAATCGTTCAAAGAGCCTTTTATCATAATGTTTACGATACCGCTTGCTTTGATTGGTGTGGTGTGGATGTTGTTTTTCACCGGTACGACCATTAATATGCAAAGTCTGATGGGTGTGCTCTTGCTCGGTGGTATTGTCGTTAATAATGCTATTGTCTACGTAACTTACACCAATCAGCTGCGCCGTGATAAAGGCATGTCCTTGTTTGATTCTGTAGTTGAGGCAGGAAGAGTACGTTTAAGACCCATTTTAATGACCGCTTTGACCACGAGCTTTGGGTTAATTCCGATGGCGCTCGGTATCGGTGCTGGGAATGAAATACGAGCACCAATGGCACGTTCAGTCATCGGTGGACTTATCCTCTCGACATTCTTGACACTCGTATTCATCCCGGTGATCTACACCTTATTCGAGCGGAAGAAAAAAACCACAGGAAAACCTGCGTGCTGGTGATTCAATCACCGCCTGGTCGCCGGCCGACGCAGAAACCCCAGGTATCAAGGGTTTGATGCGAGCGACTTTAAATTGACACAATTATGTGGAGAAATTTCCAAGGCAGGATATAGATCTGAAAAAATTATTTGGGGTATTGACAAACATCAAATAATGAATATAATCTAATATAGAAATTACGCTACTGTGAAGTTTTTAGGAAAAACTAAACTATTACGGAGTATTTTGACCCTGTTACGGGGGAGTTCTTATGATCTTTGACAAGCCTTAAGTCTATTATAAAAATTATCCTTCGATCCATTGTAAAAGGAGGTAAACAATGTACAAATTTTTATGTGCAGTGATAACAATAGGATTCTTGAGTTTAGCTATGGCTCAAGGTCCTTATACATTATCATACAACCTTTCTCAGTTTGAGTTTACTGTTGAGAATGGTTATGATAGGATAAAAGGGACAGAGATGTCCGCAATAACGGACACAGGTGCCCCAGAACTACCAATTAAATCCTTGAATTTTATCCTTCCAAATGGCACTAAAGTCCAAAATGTTGAAATACTCTCACTTTCACTCGTGCCGGTGCCTGGTACTTACAACATCTATCCCACTCAACCTCAGGTTCCAATGTCTGCTCCACGCCCACCATGGGTGGAACCCGATTCTCTTATTTATTCTAAAGACGAACTTTATCCAGATTCTATTCCTATTAAGGTAACTCATCAAGGCGGCTTTAGCGGCATACCTATGGTAACGATTACAGCATATCCGTTGCTTTATAACCCGGTGCGTGATAGTCTTTATCTTGTTCAATCTGTAACTTTTAGATTCATCCTTGAATCTGTACCACTTTCTCGCCGTCCTCAAATTATGGGTGAAAGGATCTTCCAATTATGTAAAGATGCAATAAAAAGCAGTGTCTATAATTATTGGGAGGTTGACGCCTTTTACAGCCCGCCACTACTCATTCCCGATGAGCAGCTACTATCAAGAAGTGGTATGGAAGTAGTTATTATAACTACTTCTGCAATGGCTGGCGCATACCAGCCGTTAGCTCAATGGCTTGTAGAAAAGGGTATGCCTACTATGATAGTAACTCTTGATTGGATATATGCAATGTATGATGGGTACTGGACTTATGCTGATTATGCTGGTTGGTCTGAAGAGCATATCGGCGACGATGCCGCAAAAGTTAAAGAATTTTTATATGATGCCCATTGGCGACACGGTCTCGCTTTTGCGATCTTAGGTGGCAGTGATGGAATAGAGTTTCCTTTTAGATACTATCAAGGACGTCCAGGCGACCTTTATTTTCAGGATTTTACTGGCAATTGGATGAGTTATCCAGATTATCATGAGGAAATCTGGATTGGCCGAGTTCCAGCGTGGAACTACGACGAGGTACTATCCTGGGTTGAGAAGCGATTAATTTATGAAAAATCACCGGCGAATAGAAATCTTATGATCCATAGCCTCTGGATCTGTCAGGAGAATGAAACACAATATAGATGGGATTTCCATAATTATATGGATGAAACAAAACCATACTTTCCAAGCTATTTTACCCAACACCAGATAGTGGATTATCCAAGCACGCCGCAAGACCACGGATTAATAGATACACTCAGTATAGGCTATGGCATAGGTTCGCATTATGGGCATGGTGCACCCGATGGCATAAGAACAAGGACCGTGGGTTACAATGCTCAAAAGTATCTCGTTGAAAGTTATGAGCATGGCAATTGGCCCTCTGTAGACGAGTTGTATAATGTTGATAAATACTATATTTTCTATTCTGCTGGTTGTGCGACCGCAGTTTTCGATTCTCTCGGCCCCGTGGGTTGGAGTGGTTGGACACCAACCGGTCCTTATCCGTGTATGGCTGAGGCTTTTACTTCATTCTATCGCTTAAATGTTCCACCAGACCAAAGACCAGCGATCGGTGCAGTGGCTTATATTGGCAATACAAGAGATGCATGGATGCCGAGTTTTTGGGCCCATAGAGGTTTTATTCAACAATTGTTTGAGAATCCGTCAGGATATATAATTGGAATTGCCGAGGCTAAATCTAAATATGCAGGTCCACACGGGTGGATCGGATGGGCTCATGCCTACATGAACAACCTCTTCGGTTCTCCAGAAATGCCGGTCTGGACAATAAATCCTAAAGATATGACTGTCTATCATCCCGAGGCAATTCCTCTTAATACTCCAGTTAGTTTTGAGGTTACAGTCTACGAAGACCCGGCAGGGATACAACCAATTCCCTTACCAAATGCCTTAGTTACTTTATACAAAACAGGTGAAATTTATCCAGAAATCTATCAATCACAAATCACCAATGCTGAGGGAAAGGCATATTTTGACATCACTGGGCCAACAATTGGTATAATGAAAGTGACTGTGACCAAGCACAACTTCATTCCTTACCAAGGTGATGTGCAGGTCTTTGAATTTGTTGTAGATATTCCCACGACACATACTGCTTATTCAGAGGGCAGAAAATTAGTTCGCACACCAAACACAGAAAATCTCCATCTCTCTTATACCTGGGTTGACGTTGAAGGTGGGGTAAACGGACCTGATGACTGGTCCGCTTATAGTATTTCTACTGATGGCGGAACATCGTGGACAGAAACCCAAAATATTCACCGTTTTGCTCGTAACCCAAGTGTTGGACTTACAACTGAAGATTATCCCCGGCCATGCCTTGCTTATCGAAATTCCTATGAGCCATACCTTGTTGAGCAGCCTGCTGTCATCTATTTTGCTCGCTATGACGACCCAGATTGGGCACTCTATACTATTGATTCCTTCCCGGTGGTTGGAATTTTCTACCCCAGCGTCTCTCCACCTAGTATAGTCATTGATGCGAATGATATTTGCCATATGGTTTATTCAGGAGTGCTTTATGCACCCGGAAAAGCATACGTTGTTTATAAACGGTTTGATGCCTTCAATCCCAGCACTGAAACAGTTATCATTGACTCAGCAATTGTCCCAGAGGATTGGGAACCTTCATCACCTTGTATTGCTACACAGTTAGGTTTTCCTCATATTGTTTATGATTTTCCGCCTGAAGCTGGTGAACCTTATCCTGAGATCTGGTATAAATGCTTAACCGAAACTGGCTGGAGTAACAAGATTAACATCTCAAATTCTTACAGTTTACCATCTGAACATCCATTTATTTATTTAACCAATGAAAAAACCATTGTTGTGTGGTGTGAAGAGGAGGAAGTTGGTAATGAAGAAAGTAGAGAGATATGGAAAGGAGAACGTTTTTTGAATCATCCTCCTGAAGATTGGACCATATGGCGTGAAGTAGAGACGCCAAACCAAGCATCTGATTGGCCTGTAATAACAGCAAACGATAAAATGCTTGTTTGGAGTGAACATCAATTTATTGACGGTAAACAAAATTGGGAAATCCTTTACAAATCACCCATCTATGGTGACGGAAATTTAAGTAATACGCCTTATACCCAGTCCTTTTGGGCTTCTTGTAGTTGGCGTCAAACATTCACCCAATTATATCTTTATACTGTATTCACTGAAACGTATGAATACGAATCAGAAACCTATGCTTTTGGTATAAAGTCGAAGAAAAATGTCTTCTATCCAGTTCCTATTCCCATACCGCTATATTCGATTTTTGCTGGCGGTGAAATTCCTTCGCCTTACTTAATACAACGCGATGGCTATATTTCATACGAAAATTATCCAGTTGATTACGATACTAATGAGTTGATCTACAAATTCACAGGATTAAACCCTGATTTAAAATATCGGCTTGATGTTACGGCTTACCATGAATCTGACGGTGAATGGCGAGAATGGGTGAAGATTGACAATACGGCACAGCATTTGATCAAATATGAATCAGGAATTCCCAAGACCGTTGAATTACCTGTACCACCTGCATCTTATATGGATGATGGTGAAATTGTTGTCAGAATCCCGAAAATTAGTGGCGAATTTGCGATGATTACGACAGGTCATCTCTATGAGTTTGAGAAAGAAGGCGAAGGCGGCGGTCCGCAAACGGTCATTACAGTTCCACAAAACCTTATCTTTGATCTAAAGGTGCTACCTAACATTGTAACTCACAATGCACAGTTCCGATATACAATACCTGAGAAACAGCATGTTAGTTTGAAACTTTATGACATCATGGGCAGATGGGTTATGACGGTTATTGACAGATTTGTTGACGCTGGCATTCATTCCTATAATCTCGATTCATCCAATCTCAGTCAGGGTATCTACTTCTTGATTCTTGAAGGTGAAAACGACATCAAACCCCAAAAAGTTTTAATAATAAGGTAAAAATAGAGGTTCTGGCTTCCTGTTCTAATCAGGAAGCCAGAGATTAAACTTGGGAGAAAAAAATGGTACCTTTATTATTCTTTCTATTCACCTCCTGGACTACAGAAGTAGTAACAACTGGGCCTGTAGGCCTTTTGCCCGGCATTATTGCGTTGGATTCTGTCGGAAACCCTTATATACTTATTTCCAGAAAAAGAAATGGTACTATTCGTCCATTATACTATCTTTTTTTATATTCAAAGAATGGTGGAATATGGATTGCCGATACCTTTGAGTTAAATGCTGAGGGACTTCCTGTGGGTCGCTGGGATTTAACAATTGATAGATATAATTGTATCTGGTGTATCTATGCTGCGTTTGATGAAACCGACACTACGACCTACTCAATCGTTGCTCGAAAAAATACCTCGGGGTGGGAGAAAGATACAGTTGAATTAAACACTCTCGGCGACGATTTTCTTTGTCAATCTATAGCTACTGATATTACAGGTGTCCCTCATATCGCATACGATCATATGGTAAATGGATGGAGCCGCGGATTTTATGCCTATTTGGATGATACAATCTGGCAAAAGACACATATTGATAGTCATATTACTCAATATTATTGTTCAATTGATTTGGATTCGCAGAATAACCCACATATTAGTTATTTTCGTATTGGTAGTCAAGGTGAGAATCTTTCGCATGCATATAGAATAGACAGTATTTGGTTCCGTGAAGAAATAGACAGCTCCAACGACCTCAGTCATGAAATGACTTCAATTGCTATTGGCACGGATGATTTGCCTAGTATCGCCTACAGAAACCCTACCACTTATCAAATAAAATATGCATTTTATGATGGCACGGTTTGGCATATTGATACGGTGGACGTTTCAGGCGGATTTGAAACGCAGAAATCACTGGATATAGATTCATTAGGCCAGCCCTATTTTATCTATGCACGGAGCTACAATTCCTACCTTGCCTATAAAACTACCTCAGGCTGGCACAAAGAATTACTACCTCTTACGCCAACAGTGACAAAAGGCTTCGGTGGTTCACTGCGGATTGGAAAGGATGGAATAATTCACATTGCGAGATTTGCAACAAACGATGACTACACTTATCGTGAAATTCACTACATCCATGGCACACCAGAAGGGATTGAAGAGGATAATAAAACTAATGAACGTAAATCCCAAATCTCTGCACTTGAAATACATCCAAATCCCTTTCGAGGGACAGTAAAAATCAACTTGTACGCAGAACAATTTTCTCTTAGCGAACTGACGAGCATAAAGTTAAAAATCTATGATGTGTCTGGCGCACTAATTAAACATTTCGACTACCTGACCACAGTACTTTCCAATAAAATACTCTGGGATGGTACTGATGATTTTGGTGAAAAACTCCCGTCCGGTGTTTATTTCTGCTGTTTAGAGAGAGATGACTCTATTGTCACTAAGAAAATCATAAAATTGCGCTAAAATCAAAATCGTTGTAATCCTTCTAATATAATTGTAATCAAAAGCAGGAGCTCTATAACGTCATGATTGAATCTTTGGTTAGCTAAATTATTGAATGATTTAATTAAACGACCAGCAGCATTGTAGATTACTGATTTTAGTTCATTAATACTTTGCTTTGTGGAAAAGTTAATACTTATTTTATCAAAAAATGCATTTGGATAAATCTCTAATCTCATTTTTTTTTGCCTCTTACCTTTTCTGTAGTCCCACCTGGTTCATACTCGTAGATTCTCGTCTTATCATTGCCTGAGATAATAATTTCTGATAAACCATTGCCATTGGTCCGGTATCAATCGACCATGAAAACAACAAAAGGATTGTTACGATCACTGGTAGCGCTGAAGCAACGGTAAAAGCCAGAATAATAAGAAAGTAAGAACCTCGGACAGACGATTTAAAAATATTGTAAAAAAAGGTCGGGCAATAGCCCGACCTTAACAGGCTGACCAAGAATTAGGAGTAGGGCCTGTCTGCGTGCGAACGCACAGGCAGGCGTTTACGCCCGTATTTTGGAGTGCAATGTCTCCTGACATTGCATGCAACGAGGAGACTCGTTGCACTCCACATTTAACGAACCCCGTTAAATAACTACTTTCTGGTTTGCATTTGAATTTCCTATTAAAAAACCGCAA
>JAUWCU010000102.1 GCA_030609135.1 Candidatus Stahliibacteriota bacterium
CTCTGAATCCTGACCTGTCCTGAACTTAATTCAGGACCAGGACAGGTTTATTTCAGAGTCTCACTTTATCGAGATTCCGAAACAAGTTCGGAATGACAGGTTCCACAACATAATTGAAACTATTATATGTTCGGAGTAATATGTATGAAATAAATATCGTGGTTTTTATTTCAAAAACGTGAAATTGCACGACGATTTGAGGGGTTTTACTTATTGACAACAAATCAAAAATGATTATAATTTGCCTGTAAGAAATGTCATTAATTCAAGAGAGACTTAATTGTTATAATCCGTGCTCTCTGTTTTTGTTTTAGTAGGACATAAGAAAGGAGGCGATTTGATTAGCCTAATCACAATTCTGCTTATTAGCCAACTAGATCATTTTGGTTTTGATAATATAAGTTCTCCCCAGGTGGCAGGAACCCCTTTCCCAATAGCTGTTCATGCCTATGATGCTACAGGTAATCCTTATCCCTTTAATGGATATTCGCGTATCTATACGTCATGGGATAACCCGATCAACCCGCAATACTGCGATACCTTGGTGCTTTTTAGTAACGGCAATTGGAATGGAGATGTTACCGTGTCGCTGGCTGTTGATACACTCTCATTGAGGTGCGATGACGGCGGTGGACATACTGGTGCTTCAAACCAGATTCAGGTATTAGCTAATACACCAGCCCGGCTTCTCTCAATCTTGCCCGGACAACAACATACACCTGGTTTGTCGTCAGGGAGAACTGGCAACCCAACTCCTCAGACCGCAGGTGGACAGTTTGACATCACCTTGTTTATAACTGATGATTGGTTCAATACCGTGGATACTGTAAATCATACAATTAGCTACACCTCAACTGATCCCTTTGCTATGCAGGCACAGGTCCAGTTGGTGAACGGCATGGTAAGTTTACCTTTTGCATTTAGGACCGCAGGGCCGCAGCACCGTTTATTTTTTGATGATGTGACAGCCACGTTCATAACGCCGGATACTTCGTCACCGCTGGCAATAAACCCTGGTTCCTATGGGTTGTTACTCGTCATTTTAGATGGTGAAACACATGTGCCCGGTGATACAACAAGTACCAGTTTAGCTACACCTGGTAAAAATGGAGAACCCCAGGATAAATACGTGAACGAAGATTTTGATGTATTGGTCTATGCAACAGACTCGATGTGGAATAGAACATCAGAAACTGGTTATGCTATACAACTTCGTTCGTATTTTCCCTTCTCCAATCCATCTCCAGAAAACCTTGAGAGCGGTGAAGCACAATTTACCGTAAGTTTTTCAACCGCTGAAGACAATACACCACTTTGGGTTGAAGATAGCTCAAATAGCATCACATCCTATCAAAACTATCTTGATATATTAGCCTATATCGATACGACCGTGGTTCCGGATAGTTTCCTGGCTTACCCTAACCCCATGGGTATCGTAGGTAATAGGATGTATTTTGCCTATCATCTTAGTGGCTCATGTAATGTTATCTTCGCAATTTATGACCCATTTGGCAACCTGGTCTATAAGGAAGATATTGCACCGGGTAGTGAAGGAGCACATGGCGGTCTAAATAGGTTATCATGGAATGGTCGCAATAGTGAAGGCGAACGAGTCGCCACCGGATTGTACTATGCAGTAATAAAAGGCTGGACACATACGGCAACGATATTTGAAAAAAAGATGAAGGTAGGTGTGATATGGTAAATATCGTAAGTCGTAAGTCGTTGAGCGTAGAGCGTATAATATTATTTTTGCTGCTTACTGCCTACTGCTTACTGCCTACTGTTGTTGAAGCCCAGGGTGGTGGTGTTCCTGGCGCCCTTTTGAACTATGGGATGACGCCGAGAACGATTGCGATGGGTAAAACATTTACCGGTCTTGCAGATGATCAAGAGGCAGTGTATTTCAACCCGGCAGGTTTGGTCCAGCTTCTGTCTCATAATATAAAGTCATCCTATTTGTCACTGTTGGGCACTCAAGGCGGTTATTTTGGCTATGCCCTACCGACGAGAAAATTCGGCTCATTAGGTTTCGGATTGATATACCATGGTTCAGGCGATGTTGATTCTTGGGATGTAAATGGAAATCCCTTTGGTACGTTCAAGTTCTACCAGAGTTGTTATCTGTTCTCTTATGCCTACCAGCCGTGGCGACCCCTTGGTGTGGGTGTAAATATTAAGGTAATGATGAGTAAGATAGCCCAGTATAGTGCCCTGGGTATGGGTGGAGATTTAGGTATCTTGTTATTCCCGCGCGGCACTCTAACAATCGGTCTTACCTGTCAGAACCTGCTTGGTCCAAAACTGACCCATGATACGCAGACTGATGAGGTGCCGATAACTTTTCGCGGTGGCGTCGCGCTGAAATTATATAGGGATAGACTAATCATTGCCACAGATATTGCAAAGGACGTGCTGGATTACACATCGGTTGACTATCATGTGGGGATGGAGTTTATCCCGATCTATCCAATGGTAGCTCTCCGCGGTGGCATTGATCGCAACCATATCGCTGCTGGTTTGGGGTTAAAAAAGGATTGGAATAAATTCTCAGCTGGGTTGGACTATGCCATAGAATTGCATTATGCCTCAAGCTTTTTAGTACCGCTGAGACATAAAATAGGGGTCTTTGTGAATTTCTCAGGTTTTAGAACCTGGGTTGAGGCTTCACCCAAACAGTTTTCTCCGACCCCGGGTCGGAAAGAAAATATAGCCTGGATGGATCTCCATTATAATGCAAAAAGACCAATTGAGCGCTGGCAGCTTTTGATAAAAAATCAGTATGGAGAAGTAGTCAGAACTTATGCGGGGTGGGAAGCTCCGCCTTTGAGGCTCTCGTGGGATGGACTCGATGATATTGGGCGAGTCGTTGCCGATGGTAAATACTATTATGAAATGCTATTGATCGATGATATTGGCGAAACACTGAGTTTCCGTGATTATCTAACGAGAGTAGCCACCTTAGGTCCTGAAGGCGAAATTGAATTCCTTCCGCAAGAATAGATTCGCAGATACAGATGAACATTGAGAAGGGATAACTCATGGTATTATTAATTGCGTTTCTGTTCGCGGTAGACTATGATCAATTGGTGACTGATTATGAAATCGGCCACCAATTATTCCTTCAGGAGAATTACCTTGATGCAAAAGATTATTTCAAGGCAATGGTTGGAAAATACTCAGGTGGTGAGTTTGTGGATGAAATCCGATTCCGCCTTGCCGAGTGTTATTTCAACCTCAATGACTATTATAATGCCAAGAAGAATTTTAAGAGAGTACTGGAGCATGGAAATCTAAGCTATCTTGAACCAGAATGCCTTTATGCAGTCGGGTTAATTGATATCCTGCAGAATAACTTCATTGAAGCAGAGGATATTCTGCAGACTTTGCTAAAGAACCCTGCATATCAGCAAGAAGAGCGCGCGAATTTCGCGCTCGGCGTACTTCACTATTTCCGCGGAAGTTATGAGGAAGCCAAAGAGAAACTGGATGGGATAGACCTCCTGGAAGCTAAATTCTACTATGGTAAAGCCGTTTCCAAGTTAGGCGATCCTCTCGAGGCATTAGCTGCCTTCAAGGAAATTATCGATCAAGCTTCCAATACACCAATTGCAGTACTGGCAGAATTTTCAAGGGCTGAAGCTCTTTTCTTTAACCGAGATTTTGACGGTGCCCGCATTAAATTTCGGGATTTTATCCTTGACTATCCGCTTTCGTCGCTCAATGATTATGCTCACTACTTCCTTGCGGCATCTTTGGTTCATGCCGAGGATTATGCTGCAGCATCAGAGCATCTATTGCCTTTGACACGCCATTCTGATAATCTTCTTGCCGCGCACAGCAGTTATTTTCTCGGCATCTGTCGTATGCATCTGGGTGACGGGTTAGGTTCGGTAAGTGCTTTCCAGCGGGTGAGAGCGAACTATCCCAATACCCAGATTGCGTCCTTTGCTAATCTTCAATTGACCAACGCTTTATTGATTTCAGGAGATACTCTGCAGGCACTTGTTTCTGCGTCCCAACTGGCGACCATGTTTTCGTCCGGGGAGCTTTCGAGTGTCGGTGAATATCTGACCGGCATGATATATTTCCAGAAAGCCGACTACTACCATGCCGCCACTAATTTCGAGTTACTGCTGCAGTATTACCCGAATTCTAGTTTGCGTGAACCGGCAGCAGCTATGTTATTGTGCTCATTAAACAAGTTGAAACAATATGATCACACAATAACCTTTGGCAGTCGGTACATTATAGACTTCCCGGATGATGAAACTCCATGGCGCGGTAGAACGCTCTATTTCCTGGGTGAAGCCTGTTACTATAGAGATAATTTTACTGATGCCGAAAAGCACTTTCTAAAAGTGACCAAGGCGTTTTTCGGTATTGAGATTACTCCCTATGCCAGATTGGGGCTTGCCTATGCCATTTATAACCAGAACCGGACAAAAGAAGCTTTTGAGATTTTCAATAGCATGAAACAGACACCTTTTGATGATTCTTCATTAGTAATTGCGATTTATCTGGGCATTGGTTATACGCACTATAATCAGGTTGATTACCGTTCAGCACTTGATGACTTTGAAGCAGTATACAACACTTATCCGAAAGACGAGAGAAGTGCGGTCCCTGCCTTATTTTATGCGGGCATGAGTTATTACAAACTTGAGTACTATGGTCAGGCAATTGAGGCATGGGAAAAACTATTAGGAACTTTTCCGCTCAGCACAAAATCAGCCGAAGCTGGTTTCCGAGCTGGTGACACTTATTTTAAAGCTACAGAATACGAGAAAGCCCGCGCTCTGTTCAGGTGGGCAGTGGAGAATCACCCGTTGAGTGAGTACGCGCGCTCCAGTCAATTGGCTATTGGACAGGGTTATTACAACGAACAGGTTTTTGATGATGCAATCCGTGAATTCCAGAAATTCCTGGATCTTTTTCCAACATCAGATGAAGCGGCGAGTGCACGTAAGAGTATGGCTATGTGCTATTATCGAAAAGGACTTGAATCTATCGATGACATGAAGCTATTCGTCGCCAAATTCCCCCATGATGAACTTGCCGCAGATGGTCAATACCAGATTGCGCGTAACTATTTTGACGAAGAGAATTACTTACGAGCGATCGATGAGTTCCTCAAGGTTACAGTTAATTTTCCGACATCTTCCTATGCACCAGATGCCTTGATCTATGCGGCAGAATCCGCCGTGAACATTGAGAGCTGGAAAAAGGCGTCAGAGTTATACAAAAGATATCTATCATATTTCCCCAAGGCAAAACAAAAAGATGGTGTTTATTTCAACCTGGGAACAACCTATTATAATTTGAAAGACTATGGCGAGGCATTGGTTAATTTCCAGGTGGTAATCGATTCGTTTCCGAATTCGACAAACCTTCAGAATGCTCGTCACAACGTTGACATATGTAAGAAGCTACTGGGTGAAGGTGGCGTTGCACCCTCTGCGCCAGTTAGCAAAGAGGTAGTTGCCGATAGTCTTGAAGGAAAAGAGTAAGGTATACGAGGTATATAAAAAGGAGGTTGAATGATACTAGGCCAACCACTTATTGAAATCTTCAAAGGAAGCATTGTAATGTGTATATTGCTTGTCTGTTCGGTTGTTGCTTTGGCACTCATTATTGAAAGGTTCATATATTTCAGAAAGAATGGATTTGACGCGCGTAAGGGATTTATTCGATTCGGTCAGATACTAAGAAACCAGGGCGTAAGTGCTGCCCTCAATTATGCCGCGCAAAAGAAGAATACCTTAAACGGTTTGTTCACAGTTGCACTTAATAATCGAGAGCTGGAATCAGATAATCTGTTTGAGATCCTTTCAAGCTTTATAATAGAGGAAAAAGTGAAATTCGACCGGTACCTTGGTGGTATGGGTACGCTGGCTAATGCCGCAACCTTGTTCGGTCTGCTCGGTACTGTGATGGGTTTGATAAAATCATTTCATAATATCGCAATTACCGGCTCGGGTGGTCCAGCCGTGATTTCAGGGGGTATTGCCGAGGCGCTTATGACCACGGCATTTGGTTTATTTATTGGTATTCCAACGCTTTTTTTCTACAACTACTTTACCAAAAAAAGCAGCGAAATAGCGATGGCGCTCGATGGCGTAAGCGATCGGATTGTGGTTACGTTCGATAGATTGAAGAAGAAATCTGCTGGTGCCAAAGATGCAGCGGCGCCAAAGCCAGCTGCAAAGCCTGCACCTCAGCAGTTCAGTACACCTGAAGCAGACGCTGAGTGGAAATTCTAAAATGAGAAAGCGTAAGCGATTGAAATTTGAGCATGAACCGCAAGGACTAATTTTAAATTCTCTCGTTGATATCGCTTTGTCATTAGTGATCGGCTTTATCGTAACGATACCGTTGTTTTTTGAATCCGGCATTTTCGTAAATGCACCGGGTGTTGCCAAGGCTGGAGCCAGTGATGTAAGCGACATAAAGGTCAACATTCACTTGCTCGATGATGGCGCGATATTGCTCAACGAAGAGATCGTTACTTACCAGCGGCTTACCGAGCTGCTGCCCGAACTCTTAGCGCGCAGTGTAGAACGTAAGGTGATTGTATCAACCGAAGCACATGTAAGATATGAGCGAGTTATTACCGTCCTTGATCTCGCAAAACAAAAAGGCGCTGGGCAACTTGCTCTGTTAAGGAGTAAAAGATGAAAAGAATGGCAAATATCGATATCTTGCCAATGGCTTGTGTCGGGTTGATCTTAGTTCTTGTTATGATGATCATGGCACCCTTGGTTATGACTCACACTCAGACCCAGGTTGATGTGCCCAAGGCACATACTTCTGAGATCAAGACCGAAGAAAACCTGACAATAACATATACGATTGAAGGCCAGTTGCTGGTCAATGACATCGAAATCTTGCCTGAAGAATTGGGTCAGGTAATAGCTAAGGAACTGGAAAGAGATCCATATCAACTTGCTATTGTTCGGGCGGATAAAGATGTTTTACACAATGACGTTCTTGAAATTCTCGCCAGTATGAAAAAAGTTGGTGCCAAACGTATCGCTTGCGCCACCAAAAGACCGAAGGGTGATTGATGTTAAAAGACAAAAGATTAGATATCGGTATAGTGTTTTCCATCATCATCCATATTGCATTATTCATACTTTTATCAGGGTCAAGCAAAACATCTGATATCAGTTATGATGACATCAATGAAGTCACCTTGATTGATCAATCATATCGTCCTGAAGTTGCCAAGGTGATTTCCAAAGGTTCAGTCTGGAGTGATATTCAGGAAACATATTCGGATGCCGAGCCGGGTGGTTATGGCAGCGACATTATCACGCCGGCAATAGACCTTGATGCGAAGCTTGATAGAAGCCAAGCTACGATCGATCTTGACCGCTATATGGCCAGTGATGTCGGGGCTGGTGATATGATAAAGATTGGCAGCAGCAAAGACGGGTCAATGAAAAGCACGGCTGAGATTCTTGCTGAAAAACCCATATCCCTGGCTAAAAATCTTCCAAGAGGAGCCGGTGGCGAAGGTGGTGTTGGAATCGGTAGTTCAGGTGGTATAGGAGTAAAAAAACAGGCTCCGGCCATAAAGATAAATAAAAAACCGCCGCCACCAAAAACCTCAGCAATTGCCAAAAAGATCGAGCAAAAAGTCGAACAGAAGCTGAAGGTTGAAGGCGGTAAGACCCAAATATCCCTTGCTGGACCTATTGCCAACCGTCAGATACTCAACAAAATCCTGCCAAAGTATCCTAGTTGGTGTTTGCGCCAAGGGATATCAGGTGTTGTAAAAATCCGGATCTGGGTTGAGGCATCAGGTTCGATTCGAGAAGGCACTTTGATCGAGGTTTCGTCAGGTTATCCAGATTTGGATCAAGCAGTGATCAAGGCCTTAAAATCATGGAAATTTGCGCCGCTGCCATCGAATGTTGTTCAAGAAAGCCAATGGGGAATAATTACCTTCAGATTCGTATGTGGGTAGCTAAACATAACCTATGCAATATTAGAGGAGTTTGAAATGGGTTTGTTATTGATAAGCTTTCTTTTTATGCAAGAAGCAAAAACAGGTGCGCATGATATCGGTGAAGAGGTAATAAAAGGTGAAGCAGAGCTTAAGATTCAAGACAGGAAGATACTTCTCTGGCCAGAGCTAAAGCCCTTTGCGCCGTTAGATTCAGTTATTTCTCAGGAGAAATACTTATTTGATGAGAAACTTTATTCAACAATTGATGAATTGAACACACCCATCCTTTATTTGCACAGTGAATATTTACGCATTCCCCTATTAAGTAGGTTCATGTATGGGAGCATTGCCTTGTTCATTCCAAGATTCGAGAAGACAGTTTCTTCCTGGGAACTGGTTATCACTGACACAAAGGGTGACATTATACGAAAATTTGCTGAACGGGATTTACCACCTTCATCTATTTCCTGGGATGGCAGAACAGACAACGGTGATATGAGTAATATGGGCGAAACATATAACTATGTGTTCACCGCCTTTGATGCTGTGGGTAACCCGACGAGGATTGCCGGTCGTTCATACAAATTCAACGGCATTGTCTATGATGAAAAGGATACGAAGATTGTAGTGGTTGCTTCCAACGAGCTCTTCAATGAAAAAACATCAACGTTTTCTCGTGATGCACCAGGATATCTTGATGAAGCTGCTAATATTGTGAAGGAAAGTTTTAAAAGAGAAATCGTTGTTTATTCTTATTCAGAATCTGAAGTCCTTGCCAGATCCCGTGGTAATGCAGTAATGAATGCAGTAACTGAACGAGTTGTTTTACCTGAGGGGGCGATCAAAATCGCACCAAGGTTTATCCCTGGTCTCCAACCAAAATATTCAAAAATAGAAATAGTCATTCAGTAA
>JAUWCU010000071.1 GCA_030609135.1 Candidatus Stahliibacteriota bacterium
AGGGCTCCAAATATCTCACCTATACCAGCAAAGACTATTGTCATCTGAAATACCTCAGCCCTCATAGCATTAGCAAACGCAATTGCTAAAGCAGCCAGCATAAGACACCAGGCATCATCAATGGCAATAACTTTAAGAAGCATTTCAGTTAAGGCCCCGCTGGCGCGATATTCACGGATGACCAAAACCGTTGCCGCTGGCGCGGTCGCCGAAGCGGCTGCGCCAAGCACAATTCCCGGATATATCGGATGTCCAATAATGATCAGATATAAAACAATTGCCACTGAAACAAGTAACCATGTTGCCAACGCCGCACTAAGAGAAATCCACATTACCTGTTTCATCCCTTTTTTTATCTCTTCCAGTCGGAAATTCTCACCCAGGTTAAAGGCAATAACCCCCAATACTAGATTCGAGAAGAAATCGGATGCTGCAAATATCCCCTCGGTGACAATATTCAAAACATGAGGGCCGATTAAAATGCCGACGATAAGAAATGCGGTGACACTGGGTAAACGAAGGTATTTTAAAAGACGAGCGCCGATAAAACCGAGTAATAGTATTAAACCAGCACTCAGGAGTGTATTCACTTTTTTATGATGTCGTACTCTTTGAAAATATACACGAAAATATCGAGCAAAGATAACATGCCAACCAATTTCTTGTCAGAAACAACGGGTAGCAACTCGACATTGTGTAATCTCATCAAACGGCGAGCATCTTTGACTGTGGCATCTTCCTTCACCGAAACAAAATTTGTGTTAATAATATCATCAACGAGAATCAACATGCCCATTTCAGGAGACAATTCAAGGTTTAAATCCTCATCATCAATATTTTCGACAAAAGGCATTCTTTTTACGATTTCACTAATCGACCTTGAAAATGGCCTGAAGATACTGCATATGCCGCGGTAATTAACAGTACCGAGCAGGATATTTTCTTCATCAACAACTGGAAACATATGTTGGTTTAGCTTCTTCATCAGTTTAATCAACTCAACCAGCGTTGTTGAGGGTTGTACAATAATAGCATCCCGGTTCATTACTTCAGAAATTGGCAATTCTTCAATCTTCATATTATATTATAGTCAAAATTCAACATTTGGCAATGGAAATATTGTATCAGGCAAGGATAACTCTGTCGCGCCCAGATAATTTTCCTTCGTACATTGCTTTGTCTGCCTTGCCAATCAAATCGTCACGGGTTTTCGCATCTTCAGGAAAAGTTGCCACGCCAAGCGTAACAGATATGTTGAATTTCTTATTACTGAATGCATAGAATGGCTCCTGGTTAATTTCTTTTCTAATCCGTTCAGCGATAACCCGGGCAGTCTTCTTATCAGTACGAGGAAGAATGACGATGTACTCATCTCCACCGTATCGTATCACCACATCCTCGTGTCTTACCACCCGCTTTATCCTTTCCCCAACATATTTCAAGGTTTCGCTGCCAACCAAGTGTCCATAATTATCATCCACAAGTTTGAAGAAATCAATGTCAAGAAAGATCAGGGAAACTACGCCTTTTTGCGCCTTTCGGCCATTCAGATATCCTTCAAGATACCTGTTACAGAAACGCACGTTGTAAAGTTGTGTAAGGTCATCGATCAAAGTAGCTTCTTCCATTTTGCGATACATAGTCGCATTTTGCAGTGCAATGGTCACGTGAGCCACGAGATTCTCAAATATCTCAAGGTCATCCCGGGTGAACGGTTCACCACCAATCTTATTAACGACTTCAACGACGCCGATGATTTTATCGCGACTCCGCATAGGAACACAAAGAATTGATTTTGTAATAAACTTTGTCTTTTTATCAATGCCGGAGTAGAATCTTGGATCCTTGGATACGTCAGGAACAATCAGGGATTGACCATACCGAGCGACCCAACCAGCCACACCCTGACCGACTTTCAATCTTAAACCTAGAAGCTTTTTCCCGGCTTCACCCGCGACTGCTTCAAAAATAAGTTCGCCTTGTTCATGGTCAAATAGCAGCACTGACCAACCCTCAGCCTTTATTAAATCCGCGGTTTTCTCCATAATGATACGGAGAATTTCATTCGGCTTTAGAGACGAACTTATTGCCTGGACCACTTCATTGAGTGTTTGCAGTTCCTGTATCTTTTGTCTAAGTGAAACCATCGCCTTCATGTTAGTAAGAACTGCTCTTCTATTCTTCATCGCTTTGGTGACGACTTTCTTGAAAAAATCTGCCCGGTAGGGTCTAGTGATAACTCCTTCCACACCAATGAAAATGAGCCTCTCATAATCGATCTCTGTCGCCTTATCAGTAATTATGATAATCGGAACGGTCGCATCCAGTTTCCTCAGGCGTTCAAGTATCTTCATTGCCGAGCCGTCGAGGATCAGCAAATCAAATTTCTTCTTTTGTAGACGTTTCTTTATGTCTTCGATGTCTGCAACTGCAGACCAATTAAGACCCACATTCTGCAAATTGCGCGCCATCGTAGCAAGGCGCAGACGATCACTGTCATATATTAGAGCTTCCATTATATGTTTATTACTTCGTAAATCGGTTTTATTTTCTTCGTTTGCTGATTGTAGAGACAATTGTCGCTAATCCACACATCCGATACTTCGCTGCTCACAACTGCTTTCTGTTTATTGAGCTCCTCCAAATAGTGAATCCCCCGGGGCATAATAGCTATCTTATGATCACCAAATCGATAGCCATGGTTGTTAAGTCTTAAATCTTCGACTGCTCGGATGTATTTTTCGAAATCCTCTTCTTCAGTTGGGTAGTCATAACCTTCGATATTTAGCACCATGTTCACCAAAGAAGGGAAATCGCAAATGATAACTGAACGCCCGGGCTGACGTTCCATAGAGTAAAGGTTGGCGTCTGACATGATCGGTCCAACGAGATCCGGATCACCGAAAGAATTCGCTGAGAAAACAACATCTCTGGCCGGTACACCCGACGCTATACCAACACCTATTCTGAAAAGACTCTTAAATTCTGGCGGCAATAAGGCGTACGTGATACCATCTAACTCGAGGGTCCGCTCAGCGACCTCTGCAAACCATTCACGATAGTGCATGAAGTTGGCACGGATAAATTCCTCAGCTCGTTGAACCATATCCCGGGCACAGAGTATCGCACGCTTTGATGCATCCGCCGCTGGTATGAGATTAAACTCGGCTCCTGAGAAAATTGAAGAACGCAATTTAACGCCACGACCGGTGACCGATTCAGTATAAAGGTGGTTATATAACGAACCTGAGTTTTCGGCAAACCACACAAGACCGCCATCACCCGTGTCTTTTAGTAAAAAACCGCCGTGTTTTTTGACAATATCAGCCATCTCTTTGGCAAATTTATACTTTATCCGCTGTTCTTTGGCGGCATTGTGCAACTTGATACCCATGTATGAAGAACCTCGGATATCATAAACCATGATTGTAATACACCTACGCAGCGTTTCTACATACTTCTTTATATCTTCAGAATAAGAATGCTTTTTAACAGGTAGGCTCAAGATATTCTTGCCTTCAAGAGATAGGATTTTCAGATTTGCTGAATCCCGCACAACCCTGTCAGGCTGATCACTCGCGGGTGGAAAACAGCTAACCAAATTAAGCAAACACTGGCCAAGATGTTGGGGGATAATAGAATCCCTTATGAAAGTGTGGTATGACCGTGTAATTCCATCAAAATCCAAATCCACGGACAATAAACCCCGTTTCTCAAATTTATTGAGCATCGCCAAACTCGAGCTTTTCTTACGGTGCAGCTGTTCAAACTTATGGGTGAGCCCTTTGATAAAAATCTTTTGCTCATTTTTTGTCAGGGCACCGAATTTGTTATAAAACATGAATTCATCGTAGATTTCACCGATCTTTTTGCGTTTATTGAATTCTTGTTTCTCGGCATTGTATCTAAAATTTTCTTCCTGCTGTAATGTCCTAAGTATCTCATTACGTCGGTTTTCGTAATCCTTTAGGTGATAAATATTACCGAGAAAAAGTCGGTCTAAACGGGAGAACAAATTAGAGGTTTTTTGGGTAACGATCTTCACATCTACCTGTTTTTCAACTTCATCCTCAATAATATCCCTCAAACCTTTGTCCGCCTCAAGATACAATTCTTGCAATTGCTCTTTCAGACGCACAGAATATAGATCAATGTTCTTAAGCTCTTGCTCCATTTTTGTCCTTATCCCCCGCAGCCTCGAAGATATCTTCTTAGTTAATTTCAAGAACGAGGCTTCGGATAAATAATCAAGATACACTTGAGGTATTTTTTTGAGCGCTTCTTTTATACTGGTAAAACCGAGCCTTTCACTATCAGAAAGCAAGCCGGGCAAAAGACTCTCCATGCGGGAGGTCATTATACTTTGGTGCACATACAGAAATATTTCAGGTGAGAAAGATACTTTCCTGAGTTCCTTCGTAAAATCCTGGATGAATTTTTGCTTACCCGTGTTTTCAATAAATCCGACTATCGCATGAGGACATTTCTCGACCAGTGCATCAGGAACCGGCAAGTCCATCCTCTTATGCCCGATATAAAGTGGCAGTTCATAACCATCATATTCAATGAGCCGACGCCCCAGCCAGATTACAAGGTTTGTTCGGTTTTCGAAAACCGCCAAGGGTTCGTCTGAAATTCCAAGAAATCTCAACCCCTGTTTTATCGCGGCTATATTGTAGGCATAATCACTGGCATTTATAAATCGTTCCTTAAGCAATGTACACTGCTGACTCTTCTCTTCCACAAAGTTCTGAATATCTGAGATCAGGTATTTGTTCATTTCGTCGCCTCCGAGAAAGCTTCAAAGAGGAACTTCCCGCGCCCACCTTTGTCATCCTTTATCTCACCAGTTTCATCAATCTCAATATCGAAATCGCCCACTATTATCTTCAGACTACCAGGATGTGAAATCTCCTGTCCCAGCTGGGTTACGAATATTTTATACAGATCAAGGATAAACCCTCTTCTTGTGAATTTTTGATTTATCCAGTATTCAAGACCTTGTTCGATATTTAACAGAAGTGGATCGATTCTTAACCCTGCTTCACTCAAGAAAGAAAATTTGTTAACATTTAATAGCAAATTGTAAACTGAGGCATCATCAATGATCACTGTCGATTTAGCCTTTGCTTTGACTTTCGAATAGAAGTTGGCTTCGCGGATAAGCATACCGGTGACATCGAGCTCACCGAAGGCATTCTTGTCCAAGAATATTTCTTTGGGGTATACTCCTGAAGCTATACCAACGCCGATTTGAAAAATAGCCTGGTAAGAAGGCGGCAGGGTTGCGTAGGTAGCACCTTCGAAATTAATCTTGCGTTTTTCTGCTTCCCTGAACCAATCCTGGTATTTGTTTATATTCTCCTGCACAAAACTTTCTGCGACCTGGACCATTTCCAAACCACTCCTTACCGCCGATAGCACGCTGCCTCCCTTAAGCTCCAGAGTTTCATGGTTCTTTACAGCCTGGTGGTTGGCTGAGAAGATAACAATACCGCCGTCACCAGTGTCTTTTATTGGAACACCCCCGTATTTCTCGACAACTGATAGCATTGATTCCTGGAAGAAATTTCTTATTTCGCTTTCTCGCTTCGCATCCATCAATTTTGTTCCCATAAATGTGGAACCCCTGATATCGTAAACAAATATCGAAACCAATTCTTTGTAGCGCAAGATATTGAGTAGTGGATGTTCACTCTTCTGTACGGGACTGACCTTAATGTTCTTCTCAATCATTGAAACCTTACCAGCCAAGGCTTCTTCAGCAAGGAAGCGGATGCTTTCTGCTGACACGACACCTGATAACTTAGGATAGTAATCAACCAATTCTTCTAACAGAAATGATTTAACAAGAGGCAGTATTATTTCCCTATTTATGGTTTGTACTCTTTCCATAATCTTTGCTGTATCGTACTTGTCTTTTAGGAAACCGGTCACCCGATATCTGTTCATCACCTCCATCGCCTCTTTATTCCCTTTAATTTCTCCAAGCGCCTCCTTGACCATCGTCTGCAACTGTTCATCACCGACTTTTTTGTCACCGCTGAATGTTAAAATTATATACGGATCCCATTCATTCTTTAGAATGAATTTTTGAAGATCGCCTGGTTTTAAATTCACAATACTATCCAGCTCACTTTCTTTCTTGATATATTCCTGATACTGATTTTTAAAAATGCGTAAATCATAGGCATTGCTAATCAGATTGCGACGTAACCTTTTTATCATGTTATCGATCGATTCTTCAGTTGAAAAATTCTCCGCAAGACCAATCAATTCACCTTTTATCGTGTTCATCGTTTCTTTTATCTTGCGACGTGTTACCGCCACCCTTTCATCTATCTCCTTTTTCTTATTCTTCACTATTGTAGTCTTTTCGCTTGCCTTCTTACTAAGCAACCCAATGATTTCAGTAAGGCTGTCTTCATCAGGAAAAAAGAAGTGCGTCTTGAATATCTCACGGATATTGTCTTTAGTCAGAATGACCAGTTTATCTAGTGAATCAATAACTTTTGTTTTTGTTTCAACATAATGGGTAGTCATAATACTCTTTGAAATAGCAGTATATAAGTTTTCCGGCAACCCTTGCTGAAGAAAATTCTTGGCTAATAACTTCATGGTCTCGCTGCGGTCGCAACGCGGCAAAAGTGGAATTTTCTCGTATGTATCTATAATCAATCCATCATTGACGGTAATGTCTTCGGTCAATGAATTTCGAATGTAATTGAATAATTGGTTTACGACAACACCAAAACGCTCAGCGATCACCGCCCTATTTTCAATACGTGTATCATAAGTATGTTTGGTCAAGAGGTCGCGCAGAAGCTTCCTGTTGACGATTTCAAAAATGAGTATCTTGTTACTATCCTTGGCAACAAACCTTTGGTATATCTCAAATATATTCTTGCTGTATCGCTCAAAGAACTCCTCCCATTTGTTGATCATCGACTGGTCTGACAAAAAGTTTAGATAATTAGTAACAAATTCTTCTTGCAAAGAGAAAATCTTCCGACCTAAATATACTAATTCCCTACCGCCTTTATTTTCAAGTGCCTTAAGAAAACCATCTGCTTTGACGATCTGCTTCAATATACTGATATAGCGACGGAAATTAACCGTGTCACGATATGTCTTTGTGAGATTCTTATAGTAGGGTGTGTCAAGTATCAGGATATCTTCAAATTCATTTCTCAGCATTGTATTTTTCCTTTGCCGCAATATGTTCTCGGAACGTCTTCGAAAAATGGTGGTGACCGTCTCCTTTTGCAACAAAATATAGATAGTCAACGTCAGCCGGGTAAATAACCGCCTTTATTGAATTCTCACCAGGTGAACAAATCGGACCAGGCGGCAGGTCGGTATGTATGTATGTATTATAAGATGATTCGAATTTTAAATCTCGTTTAGTCAATTTGGTTTTCCCCTGATATTTATCAGGATTGGCTATATGCAAGGCATAAAATACCGTTGCGCAAGATTCCAAAGGCCGGTTAGTCTTAAGCCTGTTTAGAAAAACTTTGGCGATAACCGGTCTTTCTTCCTCGACCCTGGCTTCTTTTTCAATAAGTGATGCCAGTGTAATTATTTTGAAAATCGAATCAGGGTTTCGGATTTCGTATTTCTCAAGATGTCTTCCGAAATTTCCGAGAAGTTGTGCAATAACCGAAGAATCGGTTTGAGCAGGGCTGAATGAGTACGTATCAGGAAAAAGATATCCTTCAAGCGAAATAAATGTGAAACCTACGCTCTTGATAAATAACCTGTTTTTGCATAATGCAATAAAAGAATCTCTGTTGACAATATCGTGGAGCTTGAGGATATCGGCAATTTCATAAAGGGTCAGCCCCTCTGGTATAGTAACAATAATATCAGACCGACCTCCTTCCGAGAGTTTATTGATGATGTAAAGTGGATTCTTATACTTCTGCAATATATAACTACCAGATTTCAAATCTTTTTCCTTGCCTGATATCCTCACCCAGAGGATGAATTCCTTTTTGTCTCGAACCACGCGATGAAGAGCAAGGTTTTCGGCGATTTCCCGCGCTGTTGCACCATCCGGTATAGTCACTTCTGTACTACCTAGGTTAATAGGCTGTAGCCAGACAAGAACAATGATACCTGATATTAAACAAGCCAAGGCGGTTCCTTTCATGTCGTGCATGTAGAGCACGATCTCAGGTATTCATCAAGCATTATTGATGCTGCAACCTGATCGACCAAACCCTTCTGTTTTTTTATCTTCATTGCTTTCAATATGTTCATGGCATATTGGCTCGTAAATCTTTCATCCCATAATTTGATTTCGGTATTAATCCTCTTTTTTAACCGCTTTATAAATCTGGATATTTCATCAGACATTTCAGTAGCTTCCCCTTTATGGGACAGTGGATTGCCGATAATGATGAGCCCAACGTCGCTTTCTTGAATTATCTTTAAGATCTGTCTGAAGAGTTCTTTCTGAGATTTCACTTTGATGCTTGTCAGGGGTTGAGCTATTACACCCAGTGGATCACTCAACGCAATACCGACTCTGCTTTTCCCGTAATCAATAGCCATAACTCTCATTTCTTTCTCCTGTTACGCTTTTATGATAAACAACACCCCATGCTAATTTAAGAAAATTATAGTGAAATATCATTAGATGTCAATACAAAATCCACTCCTCAAAGGTTCAGCAGTTGACTTTAGGACTGATATAAATACAATAACCCATGGCTTACGTCACAATGCTGCGCCCGATAAATTGCATCATCACATTGGTTTCTGTATGGGTAGGTGCGTGGATCGGTTATGGTTTTACCTTACCGCCTGCATTGATATTAGCCGGTATGATTGGGTTTGTAACCTGTGGTTTTGGTAACCTTGTCAATGATCTATATGATATCAAAATCGACAAAATTAATAACCCGCAGCGTCCCTTAGTATCAGGTAAGGCAGACCGGAAACTCGTTATTGTCTTGGCACTATGTTTGCTAATCATATCCCTTGTATTCTCTCTATCCATCGATCTGGTGGTCTTTTTCCTGGTGCTCGGCGTATCGATTCTGCTTTTTGCCTATGCCGCATTCCTTAAGAAAAAACCGGTTGCCAACATTATCGTATCGGCTATTACCGGCTTGAGTTTTGTGCTTGGCGGAATTGTGGTGAAAAATCCAGTAAGCATTTTTCCGTTTGTTTTCTCGTTTTTCATCCACATGCCGCGAGAAATCATAAAAGACATCATCGATATTAAAGGCGACAAAAAAAACAATGTTGTATCAATCCCGATTGCGCTTGGTATTGAACAAGCGTCAATAATCAGCGCTTTCTTCCTCGGCGTATTGTGCATACTCTTACCCCTGCCTTATATCCTTGAAATCCTCTCGGTGAGATACATAATTGTCGTGCTTTTCTTTGCTTACCCGATCATCATCTATTGTTTGGTCAAGCTCGTGAAAAAACCTGGTGCTACTGAATTTTCAAAATTCAGCAGGTTTTTGAAATTCGCCATGGCAACTGGTCTTGTGGCAATGATCATATGATTATTAAAACCATCATTCTCGGCATTGTTCAGGGTCTTACTGAATTTTTACCGATATCAAGTTCAGGTCATCTTGCCGTCCTTGAGAAGTACTTTGGTATTACTGAACCAGTAGTCTTAGCAACCTTCTTGCATTTCGGCACTTTCATTGCAACGCTGGTGTTTTTTGCTAAACCTATCGGCGAGTTATTAAAAGGTGCATTCAAAGGTGAGAAACAAAGCATCAATTATATCTTGAACATTATTATCGGTTCTGTCCCCATCGTTATCTTTGCCTTGCTTTTGAGAACTCAAATCGAACAGACTTTCAAAGACATGACCGTGGTGAGTATCTTTTTGGGGATAACTGGACTCGTGCTTATTATGACCATGCTTTTCAAAAAAAGCAATAAGCGCGTTCATGTCTTTTCAGCATTGATTATCGGATTAGCGCAGATGTTTGCCCTATTCCCGGGGATTTCACGGTCCGGCATGACAATCTCAGCTGGACTATTTTTAAAAACAAGCCCTGAAGAATCTTTTAAATTCTCATTCTTATTGTCCTTACCCGCAATCCTTGGGGCTAATATCTTAGGATTAAAAACGATATCAGTAATAGATAACCCAATCAGTATTTTAATCGGTATGTTTTTCAGCTTTATCTTTGGTCTCATCGCCTTGAGCATCTTGCGCCGATTAGTCCATAAGTATTTTCATCTCTTTGGCATCTATTGTTTAGTAGTAAGTATCCTTATCCTGTTTTTCAAATGAAAAAAGTATTATTTTTGATATTAATTTTATTCCTTGCTCAAGAGTGCTTTGCTAAGGTAAAAAAGTATCGAAAAGACAATCTCCTCATTGAAAACATCCCAGTCATACCGGGTGAGTTAGTACAGCAATTAACCCCGTATTTAAATACCCGTTATGCATCTTTTCGCGGCTGGCTGCCTGATGATAAAGGCATGCTTATCCGCACGCGGCTGGCTGAGGTTTCACAAATCCATCTCGTTGAAGTACCAAAAGGGTTTCGCCAGCAACTCACTTTTTCAAAAGAACCATTGAATGCCGTGTATGTCTGTCCAAATGGACAAACACCATTTTTCCTCTTTACCAGTGACTCAGCAGGCAATGAAAAATACCAGATTTACAAACATAACTACCAAACCGGCAAGCAGCAGTTATTGACTGATGGAAAAGCTAAATATGGTGCTATAGTTTGGTCAAATAAGGGCGATAAATTCGCGTTTCGTAGTACGATGAGAAACGGCAAGGACTTTGATATCTACCTTGGTTTTGTAAAAAAAGGAAAGGCTTTCATAAGGGTATGTAAAAATAGCGGTTATTGGGCACCAATCGAATTCTCTCCTGATGACAAAAAACTCCTGGTCAAACAATATATATCATCGAATGAATCTTATTATCATATCTTAGATCTGAACACCAATTCATTGAGCCAGATCAATCCGGTCGATACAGCAATTGCCTATGGTATAGCACACTGGTCAAAGCACGGACAAGGGATCTATATGGTTTCTGATCAATACAGCGAATTCAAACAGCTATTATATCATGATCTGAAAACAAAAAATAATAAAATCTTAACAAAAAATATACCATGGGATATCGAAGAATTCGAGTTGTCTCCATCTGGTGATACCATTGCCTTAATTAGTAATGAAGACGGTATCCACAAACTCTATTTTTTGAACACCAAGACGCATTCAATCAGCCAGGCGCGCCTACCCCAGGGTATCATATATAATATTGAATATAAGCCGGACGGCAGAAAACTCGCGATGGTTATCAGCACGCCTAAATCACCGACTGATGTGTATACCTTGGACCTCAAACACAAAACATTCACACGCTGGACCTATAGCGAGGTTGCCGGTCTTGATACAGCAGGCTTTATCCAACCTCAGCTCATCCATTATCCAACGTTTGACAGTGTTGAAGGGGCACCGCGTCTCATCCCGGCATTTTATTTCAAGCCCACAGGATCCAAACCACCCTATCCAGTATTGATCATGTGCCACGGCGGACCGGCAGTGCAATATGTCCCCGGTTTTTCTCCAATGACCCAATTCTATTTGAATGAATTAGGTATTGGGGTCATTGCTCCGAATATCCGGGGTTCTTCTGGCTATGGAAAAGAATATATGTCCCTTGACAATGCGTATAATCGGGAAAACTCGGTACGTGATATCGGTACGCTGCTCGACTGGATTCTAAAACAGCCTGAATTAGACGCATCGCGTGTTGCGATTATTGGCGGCTCATATGGTGGTTATATGGTGCTCGCGGCAATGGTCCATTATCCTGAGCGTATTCGATGTGGTATTGAATCTATTGGCATTAGCAATTTCGTTACTTTCTTGGAAAATACTGGCAAGTACCGTCAGGACTTAAGAAGGCAAGAATATGGTGATGAACGCGACCTCAAAATGCGCAAATTCTTAGAACAGATATCGCCCTTGACCAATGCTCATAAAATCACCAAGCCTCTATTCGTAGTTCAAGGCTTAAACGACCCGCGCGTGCCAGTTACCGAGGCAGAGCAGATTGTCAAAGCAGTACGAAAAAACAAAGTTGACGTCTGGTACCTTCTTGCCGAGGATGAAGGACACGGTTTTGCTAAAAAACCCAACCAGGATTTCTATAATCAGGCAAAGATATTATTCTTGAAAAAATATCTTTATTGACATAGCATAATATGAAACGGATCATAATGACTGGTGGTGGCTCAGCAGGCCACGTTACCCCAAATCTTGCACTTATTCCCCGATTAAAGGCATTAGGCTTTGAGATTTACTATGTTGGTCGAAAATCAGGGATCGAACGGGAATTGGTAAGGGCTATGGACGTCCCTTATTACTCTATAGATGCCGGTAAGCTTCGTAGATATTTCGATCTTCGGAATTTCGCCGATGTCTTCCGGGTAATTCAAGGAGTTGTGCAGGCTATCTTGCTTATTAAGAAGCTACGTCCCAATATTTTATTCAGTAAAGGAGGTTTTGTAACTTGCCCATTGGTCTGGGCTGCTTGGATACATCGCGTACCGGTTGTGATTCACGAATCCGACACTACACCGGGCCTCGCCAACAAATTATCAGTGCCTTGTGCGAATCGAATCTGTATCAGTTTTCCTGAAACCGCACGCACATTGCCAACGAATAAAGCAGTGTATACTGGAATACCGATTCGAGAAACATTGCTCAAAGGCGAGAAAACCGAGGGAAAAAAGTTCTGTGGCTTTGCAAACTCCAAGCCGGTCGTGCTGGTGATCGGCGGCAGCCTTGGTGCAGAGCATATAAATAAAACAGTAAGAAGTGCATTGGAACAGCTACTTGGTAAATTCAATGTCTGTCATCTCTGTGGTCCTGGCAGAGTAGATGCAGCCTTGCAAGGACAGTCCGGTTACACACAGTTTGAGTATGTGGACAAAGAAATGCCTCACCTGTACGCAATGGCAGATATTGTGGTATCACGAGCCGGTGCAACAACACTCTTTGAGCTTTTAGAACTAAAGAAGGCAAACGTACTCATTCCTCTTTCAAAAAAAGTGAGTCGGGGAGATCAGATACTGAATGCTAAGTCATTTGAAGCTCAGGGCTTCAGCCATGTGCTCATGGAAGAAGATCTGCATAAAGATTCTCTGGTTGAATGTATAGCAAAGGTCTATGCTAATCGCCATACTATGATTTCAGCAATGCGTGCA
>JAUWCU010000125.1 GCA_030609135.1 Candidatus Stahliibacteriota bacterium
CACCTGATGCGGAATCCAGTCTTTTGTATTTCCTTATTTTCCTGGATTCCCTGGTTCCCCTGGTCCCTTCGACATATAACTCAGGACTACAGCAAGCTATGGAGAACTATCAAATTAAACTATTTAAGGTTCTGAGTAATATATTTAAAGGTGTGTTCTCGACACGCCCCGTTAGAACTAAATATCCGTATGTTTTAATTCATTGATTTATTGGACATAAAATTCTATGGGCAAGTTCTAACGGGGCAAGCTCGAACAGTAAAAATCCTTTTTCCTTACATCTTACTACCAAATCTTGACACAAATTTCACAAATTTTTCACACTTCACTATTATACTCATATGCTGGGGTAAAGGATAGAATTAAATCACAGTTTTCCAATCACTTTGCACTTTATGTGCTCTTCAACACTTGACAGTGAAGGATTGTCTATTATAATAATAATAGGAAGTATAGCATGATTAATGCTTTGTTTTTGCTAATTTTAATCAACGGGGTCAGCGGCAAGATTCAAGGCGTGGTAATTGACCAAGCCACGAATGAACCGATCCCCTATGCCAATATAGTCATCCTCAAGACTGAATTAGGTACAGCAACTGACCAGGACGGCACATTTTTCATGTTTAATGTACTACCAAACATATACACGGTCGAGATTTCATGTGTCGGTTACCAGACCCAACAAATTAAGGATGTCATCGTTGAAATCGACCAGACCGCACGTTTAAAAGTTATCCTCACGCAAGCACCAATTGAAATGGAACCCATTACTATTATCAGTAAAACCCCGTTCGTAAAAAAAGACATGACCGGCACAACCTATATCATTAGAAAAGACGAACTCGCAGCTTTGCCTATTGACTATACAATATCCCTTATTGCATTTCAGGTCTCAGTGGCGAACCTTGATACGGCACTCCATGTGCGCGGTGGCAGAGCAACTGAAGTACTTTATATGATCGATAATGTTTCGATTATTGACCCCCAGACTGGTGATCCGGCAATAAATATATCAAAGGGTATTATTGACGAGATAATTTTCATGCCCGGTGGTTTTGATGTGGAATATGGCAGGGCAATGTCCGGGGTCATAAATCTGATCACTGAACGTCCTGCCGACCGTTTCCAGACAAAAGTATATGCCAAGACAGAAAGAGTTATGCCATTTTATTATGATTTTGGCTATGAGAATGTGCAGTCTGCAATCCATCTGCCCGTAGCAAAGAAGTTCAAAGGTTTTGTTTCGCTCGACATCATGCATACTGATGATTGGGATCCAAAGCTCTACAAACTACCCCATAAACAAAGGGACGATTATTCTCTGTACGGGAAATGGTTATACACACCTTCAGGCAAACTCACGCTAAACATAAGCAGTGTTTTATCACGAACTCAATTTGATCGTTACGCACCAATGAAAATGAGATTCCTGTATGATAATTATCGCTCAGACCTGAGAAAAGGTAACTTACAGGCTCTAAATATAAACTTTCTGCCTAATTCGCGCACATTTCTCAATCTAACCTTGAGCAGACTGTACACACGACGAATCTTCGGTGTGCGCGAACCTGGTCATTATGGTCTATTCGAAGACTTTGAATTTCGTAATTATAATACTTATAAAGGTATCGTGTATGGCAGCAAAAATCCCTTTGGTATCTATACCAGACATTGGTACCAAGAACCCACTACTTACAATGCGTACCAGGATAAATCATCCCATATATTGAAAACCCATGCTAAAGCTGTTCTGCAAGTCCATAAGTATCATGAAATCAATACCGGTTTTGAATATGCATACCACGATTTGGAAAATTTTACTTACCTTTTAAGTAATGACACCTTGCATCCTATTACAGACGAATATCAATACAACCCTACTGAGTACTCTGTATTTCTACAGAATAATATTGATTATAAGGGTCTATATGCCAAAGTCGGCTGCAGATACGATTATTTCTCAAGTGATATAGAGGGAATTGAACCAAAAGCAATCATTTCACCGCGTATTGGCTTCTCATTTATGGTTACTGACAGATTTTTGTTTAGAGCTAATGTTGGACGGTATGCCCAACCTCCTTTATATGATTACATGTACAGTTATTATCAGCTCCTACCATGGCCGTATTCCAGAATGCTACCTCCTGTTGGAAACCCTGATATGAAGCCAGAAAAGACAATGAGTTATGAAATCGGGCTGCAAGGTGCAATACGCCAGAACCTCAGCGCTACAATAAATACATTTTATAAAGATGTATCTGACCTTATTGGAACTCGTTGTGTTTTAGCTCTTCCTTGCAGCTATATTCAATACTTTAATGTCGAATATGCTAATATCAAAGGGATCGAAACAATCCTGGAATTCGCGAATCCAGTATTCACCGGTAAAATATCCTATACGCTCTCCTGGACACGCGGCACAAGTTCCTATGCACAGGAAGTATATGATATGATCCAACTTGATACAACATATATACCTGAAGCAAAAGAATATTACATGGATTTTGACCAACGCCATCGGATTCTCATCCAGGGATTATTCAATCTTCCATTACAAACAAATCTATATATTTTTGGTCATATTGGCCAAGGGTTTCCCTACACCCCACCTGGACCTGAAGGAAAGTATGAAGAAAGAAATATCGTAAGACTACCTTTTCGAAGAAGTATTGATTGTGTTGTTTCAAAATCATTCAAAATCGGCAAAATCTCTTTAAATACTAATCTGGAGATCATAAATGTCCTTGATGCAAGATATGATATTGCGCCACACAGTACACTTCAGTCCTTGGAAAGTATTAGAAAAGAAGAGTTCGATGACTATATTTCAATGACTAGTTATTATTATAACCCGGCGGCTGATTTTAATCATGATGGATTGATAACTCCACCTGAGGAATTCGAGGCTTATAGAGCATCTGTTACTGCAACTGATGACTGGGTCAATGCCAATTCTGCTCCGAGAAGAGCAAGGATTGGTATTTCAGTAAACTTTAAGTAGCGAAGAATTTATATGAAAAAAAGAAAATTAACAATACTTCTGATATTTGGTCTTACTATCTCTTCTGTATTTGTTGGATGTTCCAGTTCAGAACCTCCTGAGGTGCTGATAACAAACCCTCTTGATGGTTCAGTAGTCAATGAATTAGTCGATATAGTTGTTGAGGTTGTCACAGAAAAACAGGTAGACTACGTAGAAATCTATATTGATGATTCTCTTGAATTCACAACGATTTCAGAACCCTATGTCTACCCGTGGCAGACTGCCTCTTTTGCAAATAATTCATCACACACTATTTTCGCAAAAGCTTATGATGAATACGGACGAGAAGGAATATCTGACACAATAACCGTCATTGTAAGTATCCTCGGTATAAAAAAATGGCGCTATGAAACTGGCGGTATTGTTAAATCCTCGCCGGCGCTCGGTTTTGATAGTACAATCTACTTTGGTTCATATGATGGATATTTCTATGCGCTCAATCCTGATGGCACATTAGCATGGCGCTATGCAACAGGCGATGGTATTGAGTCTTCACCCGCAATCGCGTCGGACGGCACGATATACTTTGGTTCGATCGATCATTACATATACGCACTCAATCCAGATGGCTCACTTGTATGGCGATACCAGACAGGAGATAATGTGGACTGCTCGCCATCAATTGGCTCGGACAACACAATCTACATAGGCTCGCGTGATTGTTATCTCTATGCACTTAACCAGAACGGATCCCTGAAATGGCGATATTTGACCAATGCTCCTGTCCAGTCATCACCTGCGATCGCTTCAGATGGCACGATTTATGTCGGCTCCTGGGATTGCTTCTTGTATGCACTAAACCCCGATGGTGCTTTATTGTGGCGTTATCAAGCAGGGAGTTATGTAACATCATCCCCTGCGCTCGGGACCGACGGCACTATCTATTTTGGCTCAGATGACCATTATCTTTATGCACTCAATCCAGACTCCACTTTGAAATGGCGCTTTCAAACAGGTGACGCTGTAAATTCATCACCCGCGATCAGTGCTGACGGCACAATCTATGTAGGTTCCTGGGATCATTATTTCTATGCTCTAAATCCAGATGGTACACTGAAATGGCGTTTTCGAACAGGCGATATCATAGCATCCTCACCGGCAATTGGCTCGGACAATACAATATATGTGGGTTCATATGACGATAATCTTTATGCATTCTCTAATGATGGCACAGTGAGATGGCAAGCAAAAACATGGGGCGACGTGTATTCTTCTCCAACGATTGCCACTGATGGCACTATCTATGTTGGATGCTCTGGTGTATGGATACCTTCACTTTATGCTATACAAGGTTCTGGATGCTTAGCCAATACTCCTTGGCCCATGTTCAAGCACGACATTGAGCATACTGGCAGAGTTGGGTTATAATCGACGATGAAAATGATTGCGATTTCAAAAAAGCAAACAATAATAAGTTATCTGCAATTTGCAATAAAGGTATTCCTTATTCTTTTCATTACTGCGCTCTTCAATACCAATCCAGGGTGCAGAGACCCGTATGAATTTGCTCCTGAACCAGATACCCTGATTCCGCCGCCTAATCCACCAAGACTTGTTTCTCCACCGGATGATACTGGCTACGTTTTAACTAACATACCCGGTCTGGATGTAGTTCAAATAGACTTTATTTGGAACGCAATTATAGATGCTGAATATTACGAATTCCATATATCTTCGGAACCAACGTTCAATGATACATTTACAAGGATATATGAATTATCCTACAATACACTCGACAGTATCTTCACTATATCCTGCACAGGAGACCATTTCTGGCGCGTAAAGGCATCGAGTCCAAGATGGACATGGTTTACTGATTGGTCAGAAACCCGCCGTTTTAGAATCTGGTATTCAGGTCCGCCACCATAATGTCGATAATATTATAGACCCATTTGAATGTCAACCATTCGATGTCAAATGTTTAATAGATATTTCAGGAAACCCTCACCCCTGCCTGTGCCGATGGCACGCCTGCCTGTCGCGTTGGCGACGCAGACAGGGCAGACAGGCTTTCCCTCTCTCTTAAAAAGGGAGAGGGTGTATTAATTTGGTTACTTTCCTCTCTGCGCTGTAGTTGTCCAATTCATTGGACTGCCCGATAAATCGGGCGACTACAATTGATTGAATCATTCTTAAAAAGGGAGAGGATTCACCCTGTGTAATAAAAGAATGATTTTACGCAAAAAGAAATAGAAATAACCGAGCTACCTTAAATATTGTGAAACGATATTCATAAATTGTATTACACGGGGTAAAGCCTGCCCTGAGTTTGTCGAAGGGAAACAATCTCATAGGTAGAGAAAAATATCGAAAAAACATGACATTGCCTTTTTAAGCTATGCTGGGATTGCCACGCCCGATAAATCCCGCAATCCTATTTATAGAATTATAATACGAAGCGGGATAAATCGATCTCGCAATGACGATTTGCGTGAATAATCCGGGTTAAAGGTGTGTTCTCGACACGCCCCGTTAGAACTAAATATCCGTATGTTTTAATTCATTGATTTATTGGACATAAAATTCTATGGGCAAGCTCGAACAAAAATAATTACTCTTCGAGCGAACGAAATGAGTCGAGAAGTTTTTTGCGCAACAAATTCTGCATTATATATAATCCATACCAAATGGCAACAGGTGTTCTCCTTTATTTATATTATAGAGAAGAGTTACTAATTGTCAAGCCTTTAGCCTCGTAGAACCTACACAAAAAAAATCTGACCCCAAAATCACTTAAGAATTCGCTTCTATTATTTACTAAGGAGAACATTAAATAGTTTCAGTGGATTTCATTAGCATATTACACTATTGTCACTCTGAATTTATTTCAGAGTCTCACTTTATCGAGATTCCGAAACAAGTTCGGAATGACAGGTTCCACAACATAATTGAAACTATTATATGTTCGGAGTAATAACGGGGCGGGTTGAGAACATTCCTTTTTCAATCTATATCAGTCTCTTGTGGCACCAATTTCGATTTTAACGAAAGCCAAAGTCCTGGTGATAGATTTACTGATAAATAGAAGCTTTTCCAGCTGACTGGATAATCGTCAAAGTTTTCCCAGTCACTCGAGGCAAAAAGATTTCTGCTCTCTGCACTGATGGCATTATAGCCAGCGCGCAAGTCAAAGGAATAGTAGTTAAAACCAATTCCCAAATCAAAAAGTTTTGCCTGTTTGGGTCCCCAAAAACATCCGCCAAGATAGGAATAACAAACCAGAGGCGTTACGTCACCGGTGTTTCGATGAGATGCAATAGGAATATAGTATAGATAAATAGGAGCAAAGAATCCGACGAACTTATGATCATCCTCAAAACTGATATCAGAACCGAACATATCTTTGGCGTAAAGTTTAAATCCCTCTGAACCTATTCCTATCCCCTTATAGGCAAATGCAAATCTTAGCAGATGACCTTCAAACTGAAGCGGTACTGCTGCGCTGTTTCCATAAACATCCGTATAACCACGCCAGGTTGTCCTGTACTTTGTTCCATGTGCACATCCGCCGGTTTGAGTAAGGTAGATTAGACACATGGCTGCCGCTAAACAATAGACTGTGGCTTGTCTTCTAAGTAGAGTAGACATTTTCATCTCCTTTCTTGGATTATTTAATCTCATGATTCGCACAGGATTATTATAGAATAATAGTGGGTTTTGTCAAGAGAGCACAGTGTGTTATATTTAGAGGTGTGTTCTCGACTACGCCCCGTTAGAACTAAATATCCGTATGTTCTAATTCATTGATTTATTGGACATAAAATTCTATGGGCAAATTCTAACAGTAACTCTTTTCTCTTCGAGCGACCCTGTCTCGAACAAGGTGAGAGGAACGGTAATAATCGTAATGAATTTCAAAGATCTGAGTAAACCTCTGTTATATTTCTTGACACCACGAAGATATTATTTATAATAAATTGCATGAATGCAATGATCAGGATTTTAAAAGAAGAATCAGGTAGGGTTAGAGTTTCATCGGCAGGGCCGGGTGTCGGCAACATAGTTCCGATATAACCGAGTTATATGCCATTGCAGAAGATAAGGTA
>JAUWCU010000043.1 GCA_030609135.1 Candidatus Stahliibacteriota bacterium
GTTTAGTTTTTCCTAAAAATGATATAAAAAACGTAGCAATTATTGTAGCGGTGCGATTCATCGCACAAATTTTCGGATATTTTTATTATGTCGGATAAATCCGACCGCTACAATTTAGGAAAAACTTACCTATTACCTTAAAGATGGCAGATAATCAAACTCTGGAGGCATTTGGGGTCAAATCCTCACTTATGAGAATACTAAATGCCTTCTATTCTCCCCCTTTTCTTTTTCCTGTATTACCTTATCCATATTAGCATGGATAAGTTGAATTGCATCATCAATACTTTCTCTCCTCGCAACTATGCATACGAATTTTTTCAATAATCTCGTAATATTAGGACCAAACCTTCTGCCCACCACAACATCAATATCCTGCAGAGCTGATGATGTAGCCTTGGCTTTCCTGGGATCACCGTGTATTATAGATTCATCACCTTTAAACTTTACATTCTCCTTTTTTTCCACAAACTCTTCTTTATCATCGGAGAACCTATAGACATGGAAATACTTGGCCATGCCAAAGTGGCCCTTGTTTAGAATTTTTCCATCATCTGTGCCAAAGGCTATTAATAGTTCCATTAACACCTCCTATGTATCAAATACTTTTCCAGAACACTTTTGGTCATCATTCCTTCCTTCACCCCGTTAGAAATCAATCTTCTCCAAAGAATATGGCGGCAGCCGCCTAGGGGCGGTTTATTTCTAACGGGGTCCAAATATCGCGGTTCCTATCCTGACCATATTGCTTCCTTCTTCAATTGCAACTCTATATGAATTTGTCATTCCCATGGAAAGATATTTCATATCCACATTTGGCATATTAAGACCTTTGATTTTTTCAAATATCTCTCTTATTCTTCTAAAATATGGTTTAGAATCCTCAGGGTTTCCAAACCTGGGACCCATGGTCATCAAGCCTTCCACCCTTAAATGCTCAAACTTTGAGGCATCCCTGATTAATTTCTCCATGTATTCTTCAAATGGTTCATGTTCTTCTGGCTTCACTCCAGCCTTCGAATCCTCGCTACCAATATTTATTTCTACTAAAACAGGAATTACACTTCTACCTGCTCGCTCTGCTCTCTTATCTATAGCTTGGGCTTTTTGCAAAGAATCTATAGTTTGTATTACATCAAAAACTGAGAGGGCTTTATTTATCTTGTTTTTCTGCAAATGACCTATCATATGCCATTTGACAGTATTCGCCTTTTCACCTAATTCTTGCTTCATTTTTTCAGCTTCCTGAACATAATTTTCCCCTAAATCTCGCGCTCCTGCTTCTATAACTTCTACAATTTCCTCTGGTGTTCTTGTTTTTGATGCTACTACTACTAAAATATCCTCTGGGATTTCTTCCCTTATTTTTTGGTAGTTTTCAGTTATACTCATCTTTGTTCACCTCCTTTATTTATAACCGGGTTCATTTTTTTTAGATAACCAGATTCAATATATAATAGATAAGCTGAAATCCAAAAACGAGGAGAACAACTCCACAAACTATTTGAAAAATTTTGCGCAATTTATCTGACCTGAATAGTTTTCCTGGTATGATACCCATCAAAGCCCCTAACACAATAGGAGCAATTGCTGTACCTGCTGCAAACAAAGCTGCATACAACATACCCTTAAAAGGAATATTTTCTGCTACACACCCAATATAGGTAAGAATTGCTACATAGGGAACACAAGGGGCAATGCCCATTAAAAAACCAAATAAAAACATACTTTTGAGTCCTTTATCCAATATACTCTTTCCAATGTGCTTCTTGAATCCTTTGCCTAAAATAATAAGTATACCAATTGTTATCATAAAAAAGGCAACAATTAAAAATAGCCAACCGGATTTGTGAGGCGGAAAAAACTGATTAATAAAGCTGAATGCCACAGTTGCAAGTCCACCTAAAATGGTAAGTGCCAAAAGTCTACCAATTGAAAACACCAGTCCTACTTTTAAACCGCCCTGCCAATCTCTTTTTGTAGCCCCAATATAAGGTAAAAGTAATGGCGCAGTGAAGGTTAGACAAGGACCCCAACCCATACTAAAACCAGCTATCAATAATTTTACCCCGTTAGATAATAAATCTGGCTGACTCATTTTTTAAATCTCTCTATTCCCCGTTAGAAATGCCTCCATTATTTAATGGTAACGGTTGCCTTTGGCAACTTATTTCTAAACGGGGTTTAAACAATTAGAAAGCATCCTTGATTCTTATCTTTTTTCCGCAACCTACAAGAATAAAATCTTTTCCATAAGTTTTTTCAAAGAGTTTCCTTGCAAGGTTGCCTGAACAGTGACAAGGAGCCACTTTTTCAACCTTTTCTTTTTTAATTCCGTTAACGATTTCCTTTATATTCCAGGCATTCATCCAGCATAAGTGAAAGCCACCTAATACTAAATAAACCCTGTTAGAAATTTTTTTCTTCTGATGAGAACTTCCTTTATATATTTTACTACCTTCCTCTGCTACATTTCTAACAGGGTAAACATTAATCTTAAGGATCTCTTTTGCCTTTTCAACTATATTCACAATCCCTGGATGAGCACAACCTGTAATTATCACCAACCCCTTAGATGTTTTTATTATAAGGGACTCTTCTTTTATCCAGGCTCCCAGTTCTCCTGTAGAATAGGCATTCTTACAGATTTCTATTGAACTACGAACTTCGACTAATTTGGCACCTGCATCCTTGACTTTATCCTTAACGCTTTGAGGTAAAGAGCTTGGCATGTAAACGGTGACAAGAGGATTTTCTCTCAAAAAATCGGATAGCCCGCCAATATGGTCATGGTGAATATGGGAAAGTATTATTATATCTATTGTCTTAGGTTCAATCTTGAGTTTTTCCATATTCTTAAGAAGAACAGAGCCCTCACCACCCACATCAAAAAGAATGGTCTTCTCAAGTCCTTCTATCAAACAGGAAAAGCCCCATCTTGTTTCTAGCTTTTCATTATAGGCATTATTATCATAAACTATTGTTAAATCCAAATCCTTTGCAATCCCTAAAGATATGAATGAGCCGGTTAGAAGTCCCAGAATTACAAACGATTTTCTATTGAAAAGCCGTCTCATCCCTTTTAGAAAGACTTCTAACGGGGTAAATACTAAAAACAATATTATCCTGTTCAGCTTATACATTTTTCCTCCTTAGATAATTAAAATATACAATTAAATATACCGGGCTCAGCGACCAACCAATGACGTATATCTCGGTATGCCTATTAAGATATTCTTCTAAGAGTTGCTGTATTTCACTAATAATCTTATTACTCATTGTTCAATTATAACAATGCCCCCACAAAAGTCAACCGTTGGATCATCCCCACTTGTTTTTCCTGTCCCAAGGAAGTGGTTTCTGTGAGTTAAAACCTCTTGGCTAAACTTTTCTTATGCCACTTTATTGCAATAATAAAGAATAGAATACTGAAACAGAGAAGCATTAATAAATCAGTTGCCGGCGTAAAATGATTTGTACCATCCACGGAAAATCTGGCTAAATCGGTATAATAGGTTAAAGGAGAGATATATGAAACAATCTTCAAATTACCCATCTTACTAATTGGGACAAATATCCCGCTTATGAAAATCAAAGGAAACTTGATTAAACTTGACAACATCATTATATTAGAAGGATTATCTGTAGGTGGAGCTGAAATTACCAATCCTAATGATGAAAAACAAAAAGCTGCCAGAAATGTGCCGACAACTAAACTTAGACTTATTATCCCTGCCCCCAGCAGGATAACGCTGACTAAAAGAATAAAAAAAGTTATGAAAAGACCAAATAAAAGAGAAGCTATTATGTCCCCTAAGATGATGGACCATAAGGCAATTGGCGACGAAATCAGTCTTTCAAAGGTTCTCATTCGTGTTTCCCAAGGAGCAATTACAGGACCGATTGACGAAACAGTGACAAAGAGTGTTACACCTAACAAGCTGGGAATTAAAAAACTAAGAGAGAGTTGTCTTCCAAAAACAAATGCAATGAACAAAAAAGACGGCATCAACAAACCGGATATTATCACAGGACCTTTTAGATAAAAAACAGACAAATCCTTTTTTATAACAGCCAATGATCTCTTTAGCTGTTCCATAATGTTCATTTTTCTTCCCTCTTAGTTAATTTTAAAAATACATCTTCAAGATTAGGCGCTAATGTATTTAAAGAAATTATTTTATTGCTTGAGGATTGAGAGTATTTGATCAATATCGGAATAACATCTTCTGGCTTTTCAGTATACAATTTTAATTTATCCCCCACTTTTTTTGCCTCAGTAACTCCATCCAGCATGAGTTCTTCCGCTTTTACTTTTTTATCGAAAGCAATTTCAATAGAGGAAGTACTTTGAATCGCGTGTTTCAGCTTTTCAGGTCGGTCGATAACTACAATTTCACCATGATTCATGATTGCTACTCTATCACATAATTGATTGGCTTCTTCAATGTTGTGAGTCGTTAAAACAATGGTAGTCCCGTTGTTATTGAACTGTCTGATAAGTCTTCTAATCAATCTAACACTCTCTACATCCAAACCAGAAGTGGGTTCGTCTAAAAATAATAACTTTGGATCATTCATTAAACCCATGGCAACAATCAACCTCTGTTGCATCCCCTTGGAAAAAGTTCTTGTTTTTTGATACCTTTTCTTATACAATCCGAATAACTTCAGCAAATCCTCTGCTTTTTTTATTCTCTCTTTTTTTTCTATTCCGTATAACTCCCCGATTAGTAATAAGTTCTTAATGGCAGAAAGATCTACGTAGGCGTTGGCCATTTCAGGAACGATCCCCATCAACTGTTTTGCCTCCAGAGGTTTCTTTTGAATATCATACTCTCCTATGTATGCTGTACCTCTTGTAGGTTTTAGAATTCCTGTAAGCATTCTGATCGTTGTTGTTTTCCCAGCACCATTTGGACCAAGAAGGCCAAAAAGCTCGCCGCTTTCCACAAAAAATGATATGTTATCTACCGCCGTAAAACCGTTAAACTGCTTAGTTAAATTTTCGATCTTTATTGAATACGTTTTATCACTCTGCAAGTCTGAGTATCTCCACTCTTATAATCTCGTCAACCATTAAAACACCTCCTTTATATCCTCGTTTTAAACAACTGAATCAACAAACCTGCGCAAAACCCGCCGACATTAAAAAACATGTGAACGATTACTGCGGGAATAAGGCTCCCGGTTTTCTCGCGATGATAACCAGCAATAATCCCCAATATGAATGCGAACAATACGATATTGAACACTGCGCCACTGTTCATGCCAGTGGTCAATAGCGCCGTGTGCATTAATGCAAAGAAAAGCGCACCTACTAATACGGGAAGACTAATGCGCAATTTGAATAAAAAGAACCCATGTTTGATCAAGGGTTTAAGCAACCCCTGGATTAATCCCCGGGTCAACACCTCTTCGCAAATACTCGCATAGAACCAGATAAAAACCACTGTTTGAACAAATGAAAAGGCTTCTGTGGAAGCAGAATTCTCTATAAAGATGAATGAACCTATCAGAGCTCCGATAAATCCAATGCCTAAACTCAAAGGAATGATTTGTTTCAAGCTGACATGTTTTGTGATCTTGAACCCATAAGTATTGAGTTTCCCTTTACTCAAAATTAGCATTATGATGATTGAAACAGCTACCATGGTGGAATGAGTAATAAATCCTATTAACCAAGGTTTGACTTGCATTAGCTCAGGTGGACCAGAAAAGAAGACCAAAGCTGCAGATGTCATGCTCAGAACAAACAAACCAAACAAGAGAGCAATAATAACCTTGACTATGGCTGCGACAGCTTGATTCTTAAAAAAGCCCTTTATCCCTTTTTTTTGCGAAACCATGGTATGAACATCGGCACTTCTCTCACATATTCTTCATACTGAGCGGCAAGCTTGTCTATTAATACCTTTTCTTCATACCGTGAGATATAGTAATAGAATAGAATAATAATAAGCCATATACAGAATGCAATAATAGACAAAGAAATAATGATGAATCCGAAATACACTAATATGGAACCTAAATAGATTGGATGACGGACGATCGAAAACACACCAGACTTTATAATAACTAATTCTTCTCTTTGTTCACCAAAAATAGTCTTGAGTCCATATCGAGCTAAATAAAACGAGAAAACAAAAAAAGGTAATGAGATAAGTACCCTCAGATAAGATGGGAGAAACTGTACCAAAGGGAGTGAAAAATGTAGAATGAACTTATCAACAAGTAAACCTATGATAAAAACTATGAGCAGTATTATCTGTCCAATATCACCAAGTTTATGTTCGCCACCAAGATCTTTGCGATGTTCATGGGTTTTCCGTTTATAACCTTTTCTTTCAGCCATTATTTTCTTGGGTCACTAACCCTGCCCAAGAATAGAATATTTCCTGTTTCGCTTTCTTGTATTATGAATATGAATGGATGATCTGCTCGGAAAATCGGGATTATAGGTCCTACTGATGTTATCCCCATAACAACACCAGTTGCTGCAGCAGCTTCGGTTCCCTCTTCATTCACTTCGACAAAAGCCTGATGAATAACATTTTGAATAAAAAGATCTCTTGTCCCATCCATTCCTGAAAAATCTGCTGCTGAACCGAATGCAGTAGGCATACCCAGATCGCTTAAAGCCTTAGCCATAAAATATTTGGTCTCGAATTTGAATCTGGGGATAAAAACATCAACTCTTTGTTCATTAAGCATATTCTTCCATTCAGATAATTTTTCTAAGCTAATTGATTTTTCTATATTAGCCAAATCATTCCCTTTTGGAAGAATAATAAGCATCGACACATCTTCACCATGATAAGGCATTTCCAAAATCTGAATTTCATCAGTTTCAGCATAATTGAATTTTACATCATTACCAATCAACCTCATCATCGGAACTTTCACTGTATTTGAAGAATCAATCCTGAAATCATCTTCTCTGGTGTTTTTCTCATCGAATTGCTTAACCCAGGTACCTTTGAAATATATTGCGTTTGTAAGTACCAAACGCGTATAGGCATTAAGAACCCCTTGCGGAATCAAATCCTTGATTTTGTTATTTGTTTGATCTTCAACCCATTTGTTTATTATCTGACGAGATTTTTCACTTTCCCTGGTAAAATCAAGATTAGTCAATTTGCCGCCATAATATTTTTCGACGTTATTTGTATATTCCTCTAAAAATTTATAATCTTTTTGAGCCCAAAGAGCGTTGGCAGTAGATAGTTTGTATTTCTTGTCTTTTTTATTGATTTCGTTGTATATCCTTGCAAAGTTTGGTCTTCTCACATTGGCATCTTCAGGGATATGCAGAACAGATTGCATCTCTTTAGCAGTTTGTCCTTTTGCACCTTCATAAGTCATGGTTAAAGCAATAGAGATACTATAAGGGGAAAAGAAAATATTGCGGTCTTTGCTTTCTTCATTGAATTGAGAATAAAGTTCAAAAGCAAGTTGATTATTGGCATTTACCACTGCATTGACTCCTTGTGGAGTTGTTCCTGTATCATCCAGGGTTGATCTATTTTTAACAGATGCCGATGAAGAAATACAGGAGATAGTCATTGATGTTAGAATAATAGTAATTAACTTCATACGGTCATTATAGCTATTCAGCTTTGGGTGTCAACAGAAAGGATGGCTCTTCGAGCGGTTGTGTGACACTTGCGCGTCGGTATTGACCCCACACTTTATCAAAAGTATGGGGTGGTTTTGAGTCACTACGTGACGGTTGTGGCTACCACACAGCGGCGTTTCACCATGTATGTAGTTGTTCTCTGCCTGAGCAGACAGGTGATTTATCAGACAATTCCCGATGAATCAGGCAACTATTGATATGGGTTTGTAGTCATCCGATTTATCGGAAAAGACAATAATTTAATACTCGATAAATCGAGCAACTATAATTATATTTAATAAACCAGATGTCTTGATTTTCTTAATTATTCGGCTAATATAAAATAGTGAAAAAAGATGTTACGTTCATCGGAACTATTCATTCATCGTACAAAACCAGAGCTGATGCACCGCGCCAGGGTAAAGATGAAATATGTGAGATCGAGATATTAAAGGAATATGAACAGGGGTTAAAAGACTTAGAAGGATTTTCCCATCTTCACATCTTTTACTGGCTGCACGAGTCAAAGGGTTTCACTTTATCAGTAAATACATCATGGGATGACAAACCGCATGGTTTATTCGCTACAAGGTCGCCGCAGCGCATAAATCCTATCGCCTACGCGGTGGTTGAACTTTTAGAAAAAAAAGAAAACCGATTAAAGGTGAAGGGATTAGATGCAATCGATGGTACGCCAGTTCTGGATATTAAACCGTATATACCCAAAATAGATGCAATGCATGAGGCGAAAATTGGCTGGCTTAAAGAAAAAGATTTTTTGACACCAAAAATCTATGAGTTCAAAACTGAATGTCAGTGGGTTGAAGGAAAAAAGGGAATTACTAAGGGCATTCATAAACAAGACATTGTAATTGGTTGTCCCCCTGAATTCGGTGGTGAAAAAGAGTACTGGAGTCCAGAACATCTCTTTGTTGCCTCAATTGAGGTCTGCATAATGACTACCTTTATCTGGTTACTTGAGAAAAATAACTTAAATATTATTTCTTACCAAAGTAAAGCCAAAGGCAAGGCACAATTGGTTAAAAAAGATTTTGTATTTGCCGAAGTGGAAATAGAATCTGTAATAGAAATCAAAAACGACAAGATTAAAAATAAAATTCACAATTTAATAATTGAGGCTGGCACCCAGTGCATGGTCTCGAAATCTTCGAAATGCCAAGTTATTCTGCATCCCTTGATACAAGTCAAAAACTGATTTGGCAATAACATATCTCCTCAATATATACCTTAAGAAACAAAAGCGTATCAGAATCGGTAAATTAGGGACCTTCAGATTCAAGAAGGGCAATTATGTCTATGTCGGTTCGGCAAAGAAAAATATGTCAAAAAGAATTCTGAGGCATTTAAGAAAGAAAAAGAAAAAATTCTGGCACATAGACTATTTACTCCAATACGCAGAGGTTAAGAAAGTCTGGACCAGTGATCTTCCAGAAGAAAAAATAGCCGAGTTTCTGTCAGGAAAAATGGAAATACCTGTTTTAGGATTTGGTTCATCAGACGTAAAAAGCAAATCGCATTTATTCTATGACGGAAAAGATATTGATCTGTCTGAAAATTTTGCTATAAATGAATAGCTTCTCGACTCGCCCGCCGAAGGCGGGATTCGCTCGAAGAATAAGAATTATATTGTTTGAACCTGCCCTGATGTGTACTTTATCGATAGGAAGTTCTCCATTCTCTTTATTGACAGAAATTAAAAAAGGGTTATGATGATAATAATGCCAATATTATTGTTCCTTGTTTTACTCGAACCCGTAAATGTTATTGATCTAAATAAGAAATTTTATAGCATTGAAATTTATAAAAACACGGTTTATTGTGCACCATTTATCGGTAAAAGTATTTTCATGCTCGACGATTCACAAAATCTGAAACCGATTACATTTACTGACGATGTAAATTATCGAATTTATGACTTTTTTATTACCCCTTTTGCAATTTTCCTGAATAATGGCAGGTCGATTGAAAAATTTTATCTCGCATCCGGAGTAAAGGAAAATATTTTTTCGTCCACGGATATATCCTCTTTTAGCGTTACATCATCAGAAGAAGTTATTTTTTCAGAACGGCAGAAACATGAACTCATTTTTCTTGACTTCACTAATAATGTAAAATTCAAAAAAGTTGATTTGAACATCAATGATCTGTATTCAATTGAAGGCATTATCTACATACTTACAAAAAACAGTTTACTTATCTGTGACGAACACGGCAATTTAATTGATGAAAAGGAAATTCCGAAGAAATTTAACAGAATCGTAGTCGATAGTACAAGTGTAATACTCTTCTCGCCTTATGAAAAATATCTTTATAAATTAAATGAGGACTGGGACAAAATTGAACTTCCGCATGATATACTTGATATTACTGTTAACGATGAAATCATTGTAATACTGAGTGAAGATGGTACTACTCTATATATTTATAGTAAATCAGATTTCTGAACAAGATACAAGTTTGTTTGATTTAGACTCGGTTTATTATAAGTACCAGATACTTGAAACCGACACCATGTTGTCTGATACATTTTATATACCAGTGACAGAAGACACCTCTGCGGACATGTATGATAACTTAAGGATTAGCGGTATCAAGGATTTTTCATTTGATATGAATCAAGGCTTTGACCAGGGGCTACGAGTTCACATTGGAGGCGAGGTCCAGGGTGTAGGTATTGAAGGCGCCCTTTCAGATAAAACAACGCCATCCTCAACTATTCAAATTTCAGAAGTTGAAAAGATGAGTCTCAGAGTCTTCACCAGGAACTTTGAGGGAGGATTAGGTAATCTGACCCTCGATTTACCCTTTGGCATCAGGGATGAAATACAAGGCGCAAGGGTTGGAATACATACAAGCAATCAGGAAGATGCAGTGAATTTTTCTTATGCGGTAAACCGAGGAACGAGCAAGCGCATACGTTTCAATGGAGAAGAGGGAAAACAAAGCCCTTACTTCCTTGAATCACCCATAATAACCAATAGTGAAAGGGTGCACCTTAGCCAGGGTATTGGTCAACCTGAACTCTTAAAAGTAGACGAAGACTATAGTATTGATTATGAAAGAGGAATCTTATCGTTTACCAACAAGAATATCATCACAAATCATTCCCGTATCGAGGTTGAGTATAAGCAAGCCATTGATGATTATCCCAATATTTATGCCCAGAGCGATGGGAAAACAGAATTCAGGAACATTACTTTCACTGGTATATACCGCAGAAGATACGATGAAAAAGAAAACCCGCTTACGTTCACAATGAGCGCTCAAGAAAGAGACAGCCTCCGCACCGCAGGTGATACTTCAATAGTTTTTCACACCTATGCTGATTCTTCTGCTGAAGGTGATTATATCATCGATAATAACCACTTTGCCTATGTCGGCACTGACAATGGTGAGTTCATCGTCACCTTCTTTTATGTCGGTGAAAATAATGGCGAATACATATATGACCCCACTATCAAAGCGTTTTCATACCAGGGTCCGGGGCTGGGCAATTATTCACCGACCAAGCTCCTCCCTTTACCAGAAAAAGATGAATTCTATGGATTAGGGATTAATCTGTTTGACGCTCTTCAATTAAACGCCTATGGATCAGTCCTTGACAAAAATACCTTCTCGACAATTGACGATAATGATAACTTTGGCATGGGTCTTCATATGTATTTAAAAAAACAATTGAGTATTTTCTCGGTTGACGGTGAATACATATCATATGATGAGCGGTTTTCCAAACCACAAGGCAAGGAAGAAATTGACTATCAATACCAATGGAATACAAACGAGCCTTTAGAAGAATTAGCCGACATTGTTCTTGGTATAAATCCAAAGCCATTTTTAAAAGCGGCAGTGGGATATGGCATACTCAACCGTACGCACAAACGCAAATCAATTAGCCTCCACCCATTTTTCTTCAATTTCGGTTATCAAGCAATTGACAGTATTGACAAGTACTATGCAGGTCTTGCCAAGAAACAAGGTAAATTTGTGCTCAAGTCTCAATATGAATACATGCAGGAAACACATCTTTTCAGTTATGATATACAATATTGGCTAAGGAAAAATAGCCGCCTGGGTATCTCAGGGAATGTTGACCAGGATTCCACGAATAGAGGCATAACAACTGTCTTTGATATTGCAACCTCGCCTTTATCGATATCTTTAGGACACCGATTATTCAATGACACAACATTTTTCTTTGGCAATATCGGATTGAATATCCAACACAAATACGGTGCGATAATCGGGAATCTTGAACAGATCCAGCGCTACTCGCAGAAACGGGATGAGAATTACCTGAAGGTCGATGATGGGACTGGCAACTATGTTTTCGACTCATTAACCGGCACCTATGTTGAAAAAGATGGCGGTGACTATATTAGAAAAATCTACCTGCTCCAGGAATTCGAACGCGTAGTCAACCGCAACTACAGTATTGAAGCATCCTATAGACAATCCATATTCGATTTAAGAAGCAGGTTCTACTATGCTGAGGAGAACGATTTTAAGAGTAATTTTGGTGAACTGCTCCTTACGCTTAGTGATGACCTGCATGAGTTCGAATTCAATGTGCATCAGGACCTAACAGAAGATGCTCGCTTTGCGCTTTTTGAAATATCAAGCCGCGAACGCCTGCTGTCTATTGCTCCTTCGTACAAGACTTTAACGGGTCGTGTCGAGGTGAAAGAAATACTTGAAAAACACAATACATTTATTAGTGAAAAAAGGGATTCTTATACCGGCAAAACAGCCTGGCGGATTTTATCTAACCCAATTCTGCGGCCTGAACTTGGATATTCTTACAGCAAAATTTTCTCAGATTATTTCGCTGGTACAGATATTCTGCTGTACGAACCAAGAACGAGTATGTTAATAGGCATATCATATAAAACAAAAGGTCGCTTCGAATTGAACGGTGAGCTCATCTACAGAAGATACAACCTCGAAACAGTCCCCTACTTCTTTACTGCTGCCGAGCCACCTGGTCTCACAAAGATAGTAATGGCAACAGCCAGCCTGGGTTTTGGCAAACACACAATGTTCAGCCTCGTTTACAGAATTGAATTTTCTCCAGAGGATGAGTTCCGCCAGAACCTGCGTTTCCAAACAAAAATCAGGTTCTGATATGAAACTGCGAGACTTTGACTATATACTACCTGAAGAACTGATCGCCCAATATCCTCTAAAAGAACGCGGTCAAGCCAAATTGCTGGTCCTTGACCGCGCTGCGAAAAGCATATCCCATTTCAAATTTCATGACATCGCCAAATTCTTTACCAAGGATGATGTGCTCGCGATCAACAATACAAAAGTATTTAAAGCCCGGCTGCGGGGTAAGAAAACAACTGGCGGCGCAGTCGAGGTTCTCCTGATAAAGCAAGCAGCCGACGGTATATGGGAATGCATGGTCTCTAATGCACGCCGGGTTAGACCGGGCACGCAAATCTTTCTTGGACCTGATGCCTATGTTAAAGTAATCGAGAAAAAAGGCTCAAGATGTTTGGTTGCATTCAATATTTCAGCTCATGAAATCATAGATAAATACGGGCTCGTACCGCTTCCGCACTATATTAAGCGTTCAGCGATTACAAACGATGAGGAATATTATCAAACGACTTTTGCTGAAAAAATAGGGTCTATTGCCGCACCTACTGCAGGATTGCATTTTACAGGAAATATATTAAAGAAAATAAGTAATGCTAATGTTGAAATTGCCGAAATTACGTTACATATAGGGCCGGGCACATTTAAGCCGATCAGAACCGAATACATTGAAGAACATGAAATGGAAGCAGAATACTATGAAATTTCGCAAAAGTCGATCAAGGTTTTGCACAACGCTAAAAGGTTATTTGGCGTTGGGACATCAGTCTGCCGTACCTTAGAGACCTATGCACAGACTAAAAAGACCTTTGGGCTTGCTGATCTGTTCATCTATCCAGGACATAAGTTCAAGATAATTGACTGTTTGATCACAAACTTTCATCTCCCCTGTTCGACCCCACTGCTTCTGGTCTGTGCATTTGCCGGTAAAGAACTTATCTTCAAGGCATATGAAGAAGCCAAACAAAAAGAATATCGATTTCTGTCTTATGGCGATGCGATGCTGATTATATAGCAGATGGCAGATAGCAGATTACACAAATCCGTCATTCTAATGTAGTCGCCCAATTTATTGGGCATACAATGGTGTGTGTCTGAAATCCTCCCGCTTTGCGGGATCCACGATTTTCCCATATATTATAATCCAAAATGATAAATCCCGCAATCCTATTTGTAGAATTATAATATGAAGCGGGATAAACCGGAACAAGAACCAAAACCCAAACAATACCCAAATTCCAAATTCAAAACCTATATAGTTATTGTAGTCATTGCGAGGCTGACATAGTCAGCCGAAGCAATCTCCATGATCACTATCACATATCATTAATAAGTGAGGCTAAAGCCTTGCCCTGCGACACTATTTACTGACTAATTTGTTTAAAATGTATACGACAATGAGATTCTGCGGTTTTCAGTCTTGAAATCAAATATTTTTTCGTCAATGCCCATATCCAGTTCAAAATTCTTAATATTTATACCACCACCAAAGGTAAAACCTTTTCTCATACCTTCATAATCATAAAAATAACCACCGCGCACAGATACTATTTTATAAAAGGCGAACTCAAGTCCGATCCCTTTCCAGGCTTCTTTTATCTCGTATTTTAAATTTTCTGAAAAACTATTATCTTCATTATAAAACATGTTGTTTAATACCTTTGTTAGTTCCGCAGAAAAAGTACACGAAAGGTATTCGGTATTAATTGGCTCATATGCAATGCCAAGTCTAAACAACCGAGGAAGCGGGTCACTCAGACTGTCATTTAGATACATTACATTTAGTCCAATATTATGCAAAACTGCACCAACAGAAAATTTCGGATGTAATTTATATAGTATATTAAAATCAAGTGCCTCTGAGGAACCAGTGCCTCCCTGGTCAAAACCGATATTGTTTAACCAGGGAGAATCAGGAAGAAAGGGAGAATAAAGAAGAAGCTGATACTGGTATATTACTTTGAAACCAACGCCTAGAGACAAGTTTTCAGTCAACAACCTTGAGTAATTTACTCTCACTGCAAATCGCCACGGTATGCCTTCTTCCACAGGCCAAGGAGACCAACCAACGGTTTCCCCAGGTGTAAAAAATATTATATCAAAACCCCATGCTGACTTAGACAACGGATAAGCTAATCCGCAGTATACATAGTGCATATCTGGAGACAAACCGGTCAGATATCCGAAATAATTTGCAGTGATTTTTGGTGATTCAAAAAATGCAAGTCCTGCTGCATTGTAGTAATTTGCCGACGCGTCATCACAGACTGCTGTATATGCATATGCCATCCCGGTTGCCCTGGCACTCGGTGGAATTAACAAAAACGTCGCCCCGGGTCGCTGTGCTGCTGTACTTAATGAAAAAAAGGTTATTAACAAGAAAAGAACTTCTCGACTCCCCCGTACTTTAATAAAGGTACGGGCTCGCTCGAAGAGTAATAAGACATTACTGTTCGAGTCTGTCTCGAGTGAAATCGAGAGGCGTAGTCGAGAACTATCCTTACACGACAAACCAATCCTCCTCAAACTCATATAGAATGATAGCGACATAATTTATCGTGTCAAGAGCTTCCTACCCTGACTCCTCTCCACTTTTTTGGAGCCTTGATCTGTCATTGCGAGGAACGAAGTGACGAAGCAATCTCATAGACAGAGAAAAATATCGAAAAAACATGACATTGCCTCTTTAAGCTACGCTGAGATTGCCACGCTCATCCTGCTCACTTGCAGGATTCGCTCGCAATGACAAGAACCGTGATGTTGTAAAAGAACAATATTGACAACGCTTTACAAAAAGTGGAGAGGAGTCAGCTTCCTACCGGTGTCTATTTTATTCGATTAGAAAGCGATAAAACTACAAGCACAAAAAAGATTATTAAATTTATATCTCCGTAATCTATCTTAGCATCACTGTAATCAAAGCGGATTTATCCGCTTAGAATCGGTAACGCAGACCCATACCCAATGATAAGAGGGTGCTGTATTTTGTCTCGCCGCCAATAATGTCTGGTATGACAAATGAACCTGCTCCCTGGGTCGTATTACCGGTCAGGTTGGCAAAGATATCAAAGTTACCGATCCTGAAATCAGTACCGCCACCGAATGATATTGACGGCAGAGCTGACATCGGTATGCCTTTGATGTCAAAATACTGGAAATGGAAGATGACCCCGGCGCGCAGTGGGATGAATGTACGGAACCCTAAATTCAAACCAGCGCGCAATTTCATGTATCTGGAATCACTGGACATACTTGCGCCACCAAACAAACCAGTCTCAAGCCGCCATATCCGAAAATCCATGCCTGCGGTGGCACCGCCAGTCCCCAAAAATAGCGTATTTATCACATCTTGATATACAGAATCACGCTTCTGGAAATCATAGACAACGACTGTGGCATGACCAGTCACAGTTTTGTTTAGCGTATCAACGATAAGGTTATCATCATCGACTCTAATAGCCGGGGTTGTCATGGGGATCGATGCAAGAAGTTCATAATCACCCTGGACAAATGTAGGCAAGGAAAACTCTCCGCAGAACCCAAGGCTCACATGGTGCCATTCCTTTTTCAACCCCCAATAAAACGTCGAGAGAGCAAAACTTAAATCAATATTGCCCAAACACGAAAGGATTGAATCGGCATCGATTTCAAGATCAAAGGTCGCATCGATTACCCAATCATCAATCGCTTCTACATACGCCTGTCCGCCACCACCTACTTGACCATCAAATAGACCAGTGAAACCACCCTTTAATGAAACTGGCATGATCTGTAGACCAATACCACAATCAATACCCAATAGTCGTCGTGCAGCGGCAATGACAAAATAGTCGGTTGTAAAATGACCTTCACCTTCACCGTTAAATGCAAGGTCACCTTCAGCATCAAATTGAATCTGCACCGGGATCGAATCGCCGATCGGTATCTCATTTATGTCTACATGGGTAAAGGTATAAGCGAAATCAAGGCCGTAATACGCATAGGGGCTGCTCTGCGCATTGAAATCTAAACCCAAATAATCACCTTTTTGAAACCCGAGACCAAATCCCCAACCTTTGAGTTTAAAGGCAAGACCGATATAATCAAGGCCACCTATTTGTTGGATACCCAGATCAGTAGGGAGCCGGACTGTATCAAGAAATGGAGTCGCGGTATGGATCAGTGTATCAAAAGGGATATTAAACTCAGTAGCTATCTCAGTCGTCATTTGAGGCGAGAAACTTAACATGGCTTCGAACTTATCAGTATCGAGCAAACTTGCCGGGTTTAGCGAAAAACCGAGCAAACCACGGCTAATCGAAGGATTGGCAAAACCCGGATGTACAAAAAATAAATTTGAACCAGGATAAGAATATTTAAGATTCGCATCTACCTCAGCTTCTACATTGACTTGGAGCAAAATCATAAAACACAATAGAATCATAGATTAATGATAATGGAAAAAAATACCGTGTCAAGCAAAGAGATGGCTCTTTGAGCGGTTATGTGACACTCACGTGTCGGTATTGGTCGCTGCGCGACGGTTGATGTCGCGATGCAACGGTTTCAAGTCACTGCCTTTCATAGAACTGGAGACCGGGAGAAATCGTAGATCCTCAAATAACTCAATGACCTAATAACATAATTACTATCTGTTGATTGTATCTTGACAGCTCGTGATTTGTGAATATACTGGAAGTTATGAATCTAATAAATAAAGGAGGAAAATGCCAACTATTAATCAATTGGTAAGAAAAGGCAGGAAAAAGGTGTCGTCAAAAAGCAAAGCACCGGCCCTGCAGAGAAATCCCCAGCGTCGCGGCGTCTGCACCAGGGTTTATACTACTACCCCGAAGAAACCGAATTCAGCGCTGCGCAAAGTGTGCAAGGTCAGATTGACTAATGGATTTGAGGTAACCGCTTATATACCAGGTGAAGGACACAACCTGCAAGAGCATTCCATTGTGCTCGTCCGAGGCGGCAGGGTTAAAGATCTACCCGGTGTCCGTTATCACATAGTGCGTGGTAAGTATGATACAGCTGGAGTTGAAGGTCGGAAGAAAAGTCGTTCTCTTTACGGTGTTAAGAAACCGAAACAAGCTGAAATGACTTCATAGAGGAGGCTAAATGGGAAGACGAAGAAGAGCACAGATACGGAGAATCCAACCTGACCCCAAATTCAACAGTATGTTAGTCAGCAAGTTTATCAATTACCTGCTTTGGGACGGGAAAAAGAGCACGGCACAGCGTATCTTCTATGGTGCGTTGAGCGTCATCGAAAAACTAACCAAAGAAGACGGTCTCACGGTATTTGAAAGAGCATTAAATAATGTAAAACCAGTGCTTGAAGTTAGACCGCGCAGGGTCGGCGGTGCCACCTACCAAATTCCTATGGAAGTCAGGACAACTCGCAAGGAAACCCTTGCAATCAGATGGGTTATCAAAGCAGCTCGGGCTAGATCCGAGTACCGCATGGAACAAAGACTTGCCCAAGAGATAGTTGCGGCAAGCCACAATGAGGGTACAGCCATTAAGAAACGGGAAGAGGTCCATCGAATGGCTGAGGCAAACAAGGCATTCGCACACTTCCGCTGGTAGGGAATCTTTGACCACAAAGGTCATTAAAGCAGCTGATATCGTCATCAAAGAGTGTCTGGGTGTCAAAAAAGATGAACGTGTCGTTGTCGTTACAGATAAGCCATGTCGGGCAGTAGGTTATATTTTATGGAATAGACTGCGACAGATAACTGATCCAATCCTGATAGAGATCGCACCGAGACAGATTCACGGACAAGAACCACCTATAACAGTCGCCGAGGTTCTAAAAACGAACGATGTGTTCATATTACCAACCAGTCGATCACTCACCCATACGCATGCACGCATCGAAGCATGCCGTCGTGGTGCACGAGGTACAACAATGCCTGGTATCACCCTTGAAATGTTTGAACGCACGATGAATGTAGATTATAAACAAATAGCACGCCTGACAACGAAAATCGCTAAGCTTCTGTCCAGAGCGAAGCGAGCAACAATAACCAACCAGCACAGTACACGGTTGGATATATATCTTACTGGACGCAAAGGATACATCGATACCGGCTCCATTAAAAAACCTGGCCAGTTCTCAAATCTCCCGGCTGGTGAAGCATATATTGCGCCGCTCGAAGCGCGCAGCAACGGCACCATTGTTATCGATGGTTCTTTTGCACCAATCGGTTTTCTAAAAGGAAACGTTTTCCTCGAAATAGAAGGTGGACAAATCGTGAATGTGCGCGGCAACAGAAAACTGAAATCCATCTTTAATAAATATGGTAAGAAAGAAAGAACCCTGTGTGAATTCGGGATCGGAACAAACTACAAGGCAAAAATCACCGGTGAAGTTCTTGAAGACGAAAAGGTTCTCGGCAGTATCCATATTGCATTCGGCAACAACCTTGGTTTTGGTGGTAAGAATAAAGCGAGGGTTCATCTTGATGGCGTTGTCAAAGCACCAAGTGTCTGGCTAGACGGAAAATTGATAATCAAAAAAGGCAAGTATCTAATTTAATTCTACTCTCGATTGATCAGTCTTTTAATCACATTATTTATTTACAATACCCCAATTTACGAAATAGAATTTTCAGGTAACGAATCAATCCCTGGTAAAACACTAAGCAAACAATTGATTTCCAAAAAGGGTGATGAGTTTAACGAGGTCAGCT
>JAUWCU010000048.1 GCA_030609135.1 Candidatus Stahliibacteriota bacterium
GAATAAAGCGAGGGTTCATCTTGATGGCGTTGTCAAAGCACCAAGTGTCTGGCTAGACGGAAAATTGATAATCAAAAAAGGCAAGTATCTAATTTAATTATACTCTCGATTGATCAGTCTTTTAATCACATTATTTATTTACAATACCCCAATTTACGAAATAGAATTTTCAGGTAACGAATCAATCCATGGTAAGACATTAAGCAAACAATTGATTTCCAAAAAGGGTGATGAGTTTAATGAGATCGGCTTGGTTTTTGATACTGACAAGTTGGAGAGCTATTACAAAACACAAGGCTTCTTCAATACATCAATCCGACCCCAGGTTCAATCAACTGAAAAAGGTATAAACATAAATTTCTTTGTTGAGGAAGGACAACGACCAAAAATAAAAAAAATCGCGCTAAACGGTATCGAACCAGACGAAATCAGAAAACTCGAATCCTTATACGAAATAAAAATCCGCGATTTCTTCATTAAAACCAAGCTTATGCATACTGAAAAAGCTATTGAAGTCCATTATATGGATCGCGGTTATCCTTATGCCAAAGTCAAGTCATCTTTGATGCCGGATTCTGGAGTTGTAGAATTGGCGGTTGATAAAGGTGGATTTTACTACATACGAAATATTGAAGTTGAGGGTTTGAAAAAATGCAACCCCAAAATTGTCCGTCGCGAAGTGGATTTCAAAAAAGGTGACATATTCAATAGATCCAAACTCGTCAAAAGCCAGCGCCGCATATACAGCGTTGGTTTCTTCAGTACTGTAAATGCCGAATTGGTCAAGCAAGAACCAGATAGCATTGATCTTATTTTTACGGTCAGAGAATTAAAAACACGCCTTCTGAATTTCGGTATCGGTATATCAATACCTTTAAGTTTTCTCATATCGATTGGAATTGAGGAACTTAATCTCTTTAACCAAGGACACCGTTATCAATTCAAACCCTCATTCAAAACAAACATTAAACGAGAATGGGAACTCAAGTTAGAAGGAAGATACACCATCCCTTATGTTACGCCGTTGAAACTCACGGTCTCAGATCTACCTTTTTTCTGGTTTGAAGAAAAAGAAAATCTTACAAGACAAACGCGCGGTAATGAATTCCGGCTATCCAGGTTGATATCTGACAACATACAGTTTAGCATTGCTAACCAGTACAAATTTGTTCTGCTCGGTCCAAAAACTCATGTTGCATTCCCGGATTCGGTAAAAGATATCACAAATAGTATAAAATTGCAGGTTATGATTGATTTTCGGGATGAATTCTTCAACCCTAAGAAAGGTTTTTACGCAGTTCCGCTCATTGAATATGCCGGTGGCGTATTTGGCGGAGACAACGATTTTTGGCGCCTGGAAATGGAAAATAGACTATTTTTGCCTCTGTTCAAAAATACCTTAGCTCAACGCCTAAAGGCAGGTTTTATCATCCCCAGGAATGGTATCTCAATGCACCCGAAATACTATCTGGGCGGTCAGTACTCTTTGAGGGGTTATCCTGAACGCTCTATTGGACCTGACGCACTTGCGGATACGGATGAAAGGTACGGGAATATCCTTTTGAACTATAACATTGAATACCGCATTGGACTTCCATGGAATTTTGGCGTTGTTGGATTCTTTGATATCGGCTACATAAACAACGAGTTCGACATCCAAACTAGTGATTTTTTGAAGGCTGGCGCGGGTTTTGGCTTGCGTTATTATACGCCGATAGGCCCAGTGCGCGGCGATATAGGTTTCCCATTAATGGACAAAGGTGAAGGCGAAAATTCAAACAGAAGTCCAGAACTCTATTGGGGTATTTATCATATTTTCTAAAATCATGAAGAAATTCCTCTTTCCAGCAATAGTAATCTTGCTTTTAATAGCCGCGCTAGTTGTGCTTAAAGCGATAAACTTTACTGAGTTAACAATTTGTTTCATTGAAAAAACCACACATGTCGGCATTAAGTACCGCAAAATAGCTGGCAATGTCTTTCAGGGTTTCCGAATCGAAGACTACTGCGTCAAACTGTCACCGAGTGACAGCATCTACGGAAAAAGTGCAGCCATTGCATTCAGATTCCATCCTTCGCTACTTAGATTACCAAACTTGTTTGAGATAAGTCTCATTGAGCCGAACGTGGTGCTGAAGAAAAAACCCCGTTCTGAAGACAAAAAAGGTAGCTTCAGCCTACCCCATTTAAACCTTGGATTAAGGTTCAATCTAAAAAATGGTAAGCTAATATATGTAGATACAAAAATCCGAGTGGTCGAAGGTATTTCTGGTCTCGTCTTTATTGATCTCGTTGCTGGCAAAGTCTACATGAACACCATGAACCTCTCATTTCGAACTAAAGACTATCCACTTGTCATAACGAGCGCTAACCTTGATCTAAGAATAGACGATAACGGAATAGATGCCAAAAAATTCAAAATAAAAGGAAAGGGACTAATGCTTCAGGGCAAAGGTACGTACTCATTTGTTGACAATGAAGCGCACCTTGAATTTAGCAAATCCAGAATCGATATCGAACAGTTTAATATCTATCAAGGTACGATTAACTTCACCGGTAAAATCGCATACCGCAACGGCAAACTGCTGCCTAATATTCGCGGTACTACCAAAGGAATCTATCCAATCGATTGTTTTGATTTTGAGACCAATGTTTTTTCCGATACCCTCTGGGTAAACATTTTTGACGGTAAACTGTGGGATGGTTGTGTCTTTGCCCAAATCAAATTCTTCAATACCAAACATTGGGAGTGTGAAACTGAATTCAGAGGGATCGATGCCTCACACCTCCTCAAAACCCAATCGCCAATCCTTGTCAGTGGTTACTTGGGTTACCGGAACAAAAACATAACCGGTTTTATCCACTCACCAGCTGAACACGGCATTGATATTGACTCGCTGATATTGTTCGGTTCAACCGTAGGCTCACAAATCACGCTGGACTCACTTTACATAAAAGAGGGCAAAAAGTCCCTTGCGGTCCAGGGGGACCTTTATCCTGAACATGACCTCGAAATCAGATTCACTGATTTCGAAATAGAACGTTTTGCGCAGTTTGCACCAGTTCAAGGAAAACTAAACGGAACATGTGCATTACGTGGCAGATTCAAGAACCTAATTGGCACCATAGTTTTTGCAGACATCACCGGTACTGATGTCTTGGTTGGAGACTTCAGAGCTGAACATCTCACACTGAGGAGCGATGATTTTCAATTCCCGGATCGCTCTGGACACTTAGACATTGTTCTTGAGCAACCATCTTACAAAACGAAATCGCTTGAAACGTTTGTCCTCTCTTCAAATGACAGCACGGTGAATATTGCAGTTCAAAATCAAGATGACGAAATGAAAATCACCGGGGTGATGAAACCAGAATTAGCAGGTAAGATTACTGATTTCTTCCTCAAATACAATGGTGTTGAAACGACGAACCGTGCACCGATTTCCTTTGACATACCCAATAAAAAAATTGGCGAAATAAACCTCGCTTTTACCGGTGGACACTTAAAAGCGAATCTTGACCCTCTAAACCTTGAGTTATCTGATGGCAATGCAGCCGACTTAGCTTTATTATTGGGTTTGCGTGAACCAATCAAAGGAACTGTAAACCTTCTGTTTAAAGACAACGAATTCACAATTAACGCCCAGGCCATTGATTTTATCGATTTGAAAAATGGTATACTGAAAGCAAATGGCAAGTACCTAGATAACAAACTCGTAGTTGAATCATTGACTGTGGTCGACGAAAAAAGTCAGCGCGTTCACTTAGAAGCAACCCTATCGTCTAATAGATCATTCATCCATGCCAAAGTGGAGGGTGTCGGCATTTGGATTTTCCCCTTTCTAAATAACATCCTGGTAAAACCCACTGGTATCATTTATGCAGACGTAACCCTGGAAGGAAATATTGATGACTTCAACTTCTCTGGCTCAGGAGAAATAAAGAACGGCTCTTTTGGTATCGACGTAATAGCCGCGCACATAGACTCGCTCAACAGCAAGATAAGGTTTGATAAAAACCTGATATTCTTTGAAGCTGCTAAAGCCAAGGTTAGTGCACTTGGACATTCATACCAGTCAAGTTCCAAAATGGCTGATGCCACGGCTGGTGGGTATGTAAAGTTGGAACCTCATTTCAAAGTTAAAAACCTCAACTTCGACGTCAGTTTCAAAGATGCGCCATTTCAGTACCAACCATTTGCTTATGGGGTGGGCAGCGGTAATTTCTCCTTTGGTATGAAAGATAAAATCAGCTATTACAATGGCAACATAGTTGTTAAACAAGCAATCGTCCCATTGGAATTTGGCATGCAAATCGAGGAAGAGGAAGCCCCGGCCATTGATACCTGGACCATGAATATCAGAATCAAAGGCGAAAGAAATATCTGGTTGAGGAACCGTGAAGCAGATATTGAGCTCGGCGGCGAACTCTACTTACTAAAAGAACAAGGACCGCTTTACCTGTCCGGCACATTGGAGACGCACCGGGGAAACTTCTATTGGTTAAATCACGTCCTTTCCATTACCCACGGACAAATTACCTTCATACCTGAAGAACAGATTGATGCTGAAATGGATGTCTGGGCAGAAATGGATACAAGAGAAAGGGATTCTGATGGTAACACAATAACAATTATATTACACTGCTTTGGACCCATGTCAGAACCTATATTCGAATTCTTTACAGATCCAGAAGGACAATACAGCGAGCAGGATATTTTAATGTATTTAAATCTGAATATAAGCTGGCGCGAACTCGAATCAATGAAACAAGGTGATTATGTTGGTAAAGTTCTACCCCACAGCATTCTTTCTTGGCTTGAAGGCGATGTCTCGCGACGTATTCGAAGGTATACTGGTCTCGACTACGTCCGGATTGAAACGCCATTTTTTGAACCGGAAAGTAAAACGAAGTTGAGCGTAGGGAAGTACGTATCAAGAAATGTATTTGTAACTTATACTTATGACGTTACTTCTTTGTCAAACGAATTTAATGTTGAATACTTTATCGATGATAAAAATGAAATCCTTATTAAACGCGATGAGGAGGGCGAATATAGCCTGCAGTATCAGTACCGAATAAGGTTTTAAACTATCTTGACAACTCTATAAACCTAGTTATAATTGAGCTGTCTAATATATGGAGGTTTTTTATGCACAGAGTTGGTCTTTTTTTGTTTTTACTAAGCACTATACTGTTTAGTACTCAACGCCCCGGCGCAGTCTTTCTGATGATCTGGCCCGGCGCGCGACCCACCGCGCTCAGCGGTGCATATACTGCAGTCGTCGAGGACGCAACTGCATGCTATTATAATCAAGCCGGACTTGGTTTCATTGACGAAACAACTGTTACACTCCAGCATGCCAACTGGCTACCTGGACTCCACGATGACATGTACTACGAATATTTAGGTGTTGCCAAACCTTTTAAAAAAGGTACTTTTGGCTTATCCATTATCTATCTCACTACGGGCAAAACTCAGGTCACAAATAGCGAAGGAACATACCTCGGTGAATACACAACTTTTGACATCGCAGTGGGATTGAATTACGGATTCACGCTTACTTCAAAGCTGGGGTTAGGTCTGGGGTGGAAAGTCATCTACTCATACCTGGTGCCTGATTGGGTGTTTAAGAAAATGCCTGAATTGGGCATTGAACAAGGTGGTACTGGTTTAACATATGCTTTTGATACTGGCATCTTGTATAAACCATTTGAATTTCTCTCGCTGGCGACGGCACTGCAGAATATTGGTCCCGATATTAGCTATTCAGAAAGTGGTTCATCAGACCCTCTACCCTATACATTCCGTGCCGGTTTCCAATTCAGCCCGGTGAATTCCAGGATATTCCGGGTATCGCTCACCGCAGATGTAACAAAAATATTGGTCGGTATGTTTGCGCAAGAAGAAAACAGCTTTTTCGAAAATTTGAGTTACGAGTTCGAAGAAGCATGGAAAGCAGTTGGTCTTGAAATGGAATACTATAAATTTATCAAATTAAGTGGGGGATACTTCATCGACACAGAGGGTGAAAGAAAAGGCTTCACCTTTGGTGGCGGGGTTCGTGTCGGTGGTTTTTCCCTCGATGTAGGTGTTGATCAAGCAATATACGATTTCAATACAACAAACCGGAAATTCTCATTATCATATCAATTCTAATCCTCCCAAAACCAAAATTATGGAGGCTGATTTGAAAAGAATTCTTGCCCTGATATTGCTCATCAGTTTGGGTGCTGGTGAGCGTTTGACCATTATAAGAAACGCGCAAAATCACATGCCACAGAATCCACCCAACCCTTATTTCACGTTGAAATTAGTTGGCGAAACGAGTACCCAATCAATGCCTGTACATCGCTACCAACCTACGAGTCTGTTCAGAGAATTCCGCATGGACAAACCAAAAACGAGCGAAGGAAAAGCAATACTCAATGTCCTTGTTCTAAGGGTTGAATTTGTTGAGGATACTGATTCCCTGACTACTGGTAATGGAAAAATGGATTTAGAAGGCTATCTTGAACCGGACAGCGGTCTATTCTATGATCCGCCGCACGATAAGATTTATTTCCAACGCCAAATGCAGTTCTTGAGCAACTATTATAAGAGCAATACATTTGGCAACGTAGAGGTTAGCTCTACAGTAAAACCTGATGCACAGACCGAATCTTACCAGTTACCACATAAAATGGCATATTATTCTGGATTTGATCACTATGATCCAAGCACTGGTTTTGTCTACTTTAATACCTATGGTATGGAAATGGGCTTGATCAGAGTACTCGTTGATGCAATTGCCCAGGCAGACCAGGATCCAACCGTAGATTTTTCAGATTATGATGAAGTCGTGGTTTTTCACGCCGGATGCCTTTTTCAAACGAGTCTGAACTTCTGGCGGTTTCGTGATCTTCCAGCCGCAACAATACCATCAGGTGCTTTGGAATATTATTTAGGTATCCCTTATATCCTTGCCAATGCAGGAACTGACACGATACGAGGTGCTGCCATCAATTCGGAGATGGCAAGAGTCGATGAATACATGGTTGGTATCGCAGGAACAATTGTCCATGAATTTGGTCATACCCTGGGTCTACCTGACCTCTATGATGTTACTGGTTGGTCAAATGGCGTCGGTGCATGGGACTTAATGTGTACGGGCGGGTGGACAGGTGATCCGCGGGCTGGTGCGCCTGAGGGTGTCATACCGACGAATCTCAGTGCCTGGTGCAGGTATGACCGGGGCTGGGTAAACCCGGTCGTGGTGACTAACCCGGATACCCTGGTAAAGATCCGCGCCTCAGCAATCGACACAAACCAATATAGTCTTGCGGGCCAGACCATGGTCAAGGTACCGATCTCGTCAACTGAATTCTTCCTCATTGAAAACCGGCAGCAGGATATCAAACAAAAGGATACGATTATCGTCGATGTCGAAGATGGTGTCGTCATCTCAGTTGACCACGGAGAATACGACTTCTTCTTACCGGGCAGCGGCATCCTGGTATGGCATATTGATGATGATGTAATCAGTGTGTGGAACGATTCAGGTTATAATATAGTCCAAATCGACCCTAAACACAAAGGCATTGATTTAGAAGAAGCTGACGGCATCCAGCATTTTGATGAATGGTGGTACGGCGATTCGCTTGAATACTTTGGTTCCAAGTATGATGCATTTTTTGTCGATGACAGCGCCAGGGCAAATTTTGTGTTTGGTCCGTTTACCAAACCAAATTCTGATTCTTATTATGGTAAATCATTAGCCAGTTTCAAAGTCGAATCGGGTCTTGATACACTCATGGATGTATCAATTGATTTTGACATTTACCAGGATGGCTTCCCAGTACAAGCTCAATACAACCAACCTGTAAAATCAGTTAGCTATGGAGATTTGGATGGTAATGGAGACAAAGAAGTAGTTGTCGCCACCAAGATCGGTGGCATATTCTGTTATCACCATGATGGCGCAATATATGGTTCCTATTCGCGGTTCAACACGATTACCACTTTCCTGGCTATCGGTGATATTAACAACGACGGCGCGGATGATATCATTTTTGCGCGCGATAAAGAACTCATGTGTCTGAGCGGTTTGACTGTGGATACCTTACCGGGTTTCTCATTTAGTGCCGAGGATGAAATCCTCGGGGCACCGCTTATTTTTGACCTTAATGATGATGGTCGTGACGAGATCATCGTGGGTAGTAAAGACTATAAACTCTATTGCCTTGATTCAACCGGCACAAATATCCAGAACTTCCCCATCTCATTGAATACCTGGCTCCTCTCAACCCCGTGTGTTTTCAATGTGGAAAAGAAACAAATTGGGGTACTCGGTTCAGACGGCAGATTCTGGATTATTGATAAAGACGGTATTGTCAAAGAATTCACCGATTCTGAACACAATATGCTGACATTTGCTTCACCAGTCTGTGGTGACATGGACCGGGATGGTAACCCTGAAGCTGTGATAATCAATGGCTACGGTACGATATACATTTATGGCGAAGATACCTTAGAACAATGGTTTGATATCTTAATTGATACAACATTCTTTATGACACCTGGCTTAGCTGATATCGACAATGACGGGTACTTAGAAATCATAATGGCAAATTCCAGCAAAACATTCTATGTGACTAATCGCAATGGTACATCGGAAAATAACTTTCCTATTTACAGTGATGCCAATGTCTTCTACCCGATTCTTGCGGCTGATTTTGACGGTGACAATAAAAAAGAAATCACCTACGGATTGGGGACTGCAGACTCATTCGGTTTTGGCCAATTAAAGATTATTAATGACCGAAAAAATGAGTTTCCATTTTCGCCGCTGTTTGGTGAAAAGGGATTCTCATCACCCGGGGTTGTTTTTGACCTCGATGATGACGGCGACCTGGAATTGGCTTGCGGCAGCGACTTTGGTACCCTTTATATCTGGGATTTCCCTGGTACTGATGCATCATGGAGCGGCTTTATGAACTCACCTAAGAACTGGGGTTATTATGATGGTTCATTAGTTGACCCGCAGACACCTGGTGGATTGCTCGGCATTTGCTATATCTATCCTTCACCAGTTGAAAGAAAAGGACGCGTAAGGTTCTTCCTTAATCAAGATGCCCGAATCACAATTGATATCCTCGATATAGTCGGTCATAAAATCGGTAGTGATGTAATCGAGGATCCAACCCCTAATGAGTACAATGAAATAGGGTTTGATTTCTCAAGACAAGCGAACGGCGTCTATATCCTTAGAGTTGAAGCCGATGATGGCAACCGAAAAGAAGTAAAACTAAAGAAATTCGCGGTGTTAAAATAGTGAAGAAATTAAGCTATTCGGTTCACGGTTACGAGAAGCGTTTCGTTTTCGTATACGATAAGCGGATTCGGTTGCGTCACAAGCAAATATCAACAGATGACAAATGGTTTGCTTTTCGAAACCGAACAGCGCAAACGAAGCATTTGGAGGTAATATGATTTTAGGCATCTCATTGATCGTTTTTCAAGCGATGAACCCGATCTTCGCGTCTGCGGCTGTGCCTGGTCTGGGTGAACTTATCCAGGGCGAAAAATCCAAAGCACGAACCTTCTTTATTCTGGAGGGTTCAATATGGCTGAGCTACCTGGGTTTCAATTACTTTGGGCATAAGATGGATAAATCAGCCAAAGCATTTGCAGTCGACCATACTGGAGCCAACCCAGCAAACCACGATGACCGATATTTTGACGCGATCGAAGATTACCTTTCGTCAGAGCAATTCAATCTAGAGGTCGAAAGAAACGCCAGCCTGTACTACCCAGATGATCCAGCAGAGCAGCAGCGATACATCGAAGAAAACGGCTATTGGGGTGATGACGCATGGGAATGGGATACACTAACAAACCGGACTGCCTTCTGGGAAAAACGAAAATCCGCCCGTGACAACCTTCGTCGGGCATCATTCATGCCTGGTTTTGCGATCATAAATAGAATTGTATCGATAATCGATGTAGTTGTTTTTGAGGAAGAAGATAAGGTTCGTTTTGACACCGAACCAGGACGGATCGGGATAAAATATCGGTTCTAAATTCGAAATACTAACAAGAATTGACCCCTTGACATTTTACAAAATACCAATATAATGTGGGACGATGAGACTAATATGGTCACTTAGTTTAAAGGAGATAATATCATGGATATTGGTTTAAGTAATGCTCAACTCGTTATTATCAAAGCCGCACAAGATATTTTTGCTAAATTTGGTTTTCGGAAAACAACGATGAATGATATTGCCAGAGCTACACACAAGGCGAAGAGTTCGATATACCGTTACTTCAAAAGCAAAGAGGAGATTTTTCAGACTATCGTCGAAAAAGAGAGCCAGATATTGAAAGAGAAAATAGAAAAATCGATTACGGCACAGAATAATCCCGAGAAGAAATTACGTACCTATGTCATAACAAGAATGAAAGTGCTTAAGAATCTGGCCAATTTTTACAGTGCACTTAAAGACGAATATCTTAAGCATTTTGTCTTTATTGAGAAAATAAGGAAGAAATATCTTGAAGATGAGATCCGTGTGATTAAAAAAATCTTGAAAAGTGGAGTCAAACAGGGTGCCTTCGTGATAGAGGATTTAGAATTAACCGCGTTTACGATTGTTATTGCATTAAAAGGGTTGGAATATCCTTTGATTCAAGAAAGTGAGATTCTAAACACTGACCAGGGTATTGATAGTTTACTGAAAATTCTGTTCAATGGAATAACAAAATGATGGATTTTTTTTCACGAATAGAACCAAAAGACCGAATTGGTACAAGGGTACAAAAGGAATGAAATATGCGGAAATTTGCTGAACTCGTTATTAAACACCGAGTGATTATTATTGTTCTAGTGGTCGCTCTAACTGGATTTTTTGGCTACCAACTAAAGAACCTGAAGATAAATAGTGATATCCTTACTTATTTGCCCCAGGATGACCCTCTGGTTGTACTGTTTAATGAAGTTGGAGATAAGTTTGGCGGTAGTTCATTGGCTATGATAGCTTTGGAAACCGACAATGTGTTCAATCATAAAACATTGAATAGAGTTGACGAAATCACCGAGAAATTCAAACAGATGGACGGAGTTTCTCAGGTAATGAGTCTGACAGACATACTTGATATTAAGAAGACTGAATGGGGACTGGAAGTTGGCAAACTGATTGATGGAGGCAATATTCCTGAAAGACCAGACGAAATGGAGAAGTTGAGGGAATATACTCTTTCTAAGGATATGTATCGCGGTAGTTTGGTTTCCGAAGATGGCAAAATAACGGTTATTATTGCACGTCTTATAGAAGATATTGACAAGATAGAAGCTGGCAAGCAAATGAAAGAAATTGTTAAAGAAACTACGGGTGAGGAGAAAATATATTATGGGGGGATGCCGTTTCAGATGATTTCTTTGGCAGACATCGTTAAGCAAGACTTGGGCAAACTTACCCCCTTGGTCATTCTATTAGTGATGGTCATTCTGTATTTTAGTTTTAGAAGTTTTCGGGGCGTTTTATTGCCGCTGTCTACTGTCTTGATAAGTACAGTATGGACATTGGGACTGATGAGTTTAGTAAAAATCCCATTGACCATTACCTCAGACGCAATGCCGGTGTTGCTTATTGCCATTGGTAGCGCTTATGGAATTCACATGCTTTCTAAATACAATGAAGATGTTCGATTGGGAGACACTAAGATTCAGGGAATAAAAGACGCCTTGAGTGAAGTAGGGATTCCGATATTATTAGCCGGTATTACTACTTTAATTGGCTTTTTGGCATTTTTATCTTCCAACTTGAGTCTAATGCGGGAATTTGGCATTTTCACAGCTATTGGTGTGATGTTTGCCATGCTTATTTCTGTAACCTTTTTGCCAGCAGTTCTCTCTCTGTTGAAGGTTGGGAAAGTCAAGCTGAACCATAAGGGTGTAGAAAACAGCCTATTGACAAAGTTAATGGATAAATTGGGAGGGTTCGTTCTCAGGAATGAAAAACTTATCATAATTATAGGCATTGCTATTATTCTAATTTCTTTAATTGCTCTCCCCAGAATCCATAGAGAAGTAAATATGGTTGAGTATTTTAAAAAAGACAGTGAGATTAGACAGACTGAGGAGATGATGGAAGAAAAACTCGGTGGGTCTATTCCCATTCAGCTTCTGGTCAAGGGAGATTTAAAAGACCCCTTTGTTTTAAAAGAGATGCTCAAATTTGAAAAGTATTTAGAAGCCCAATCCAATGTGAATGACCCCCAATCTATTGCCGACTTGATTTGTGAAATAAATGGAGTGATGAATGACCATTACACTATCCCTGAAACCAGAGAAGGAGTAGGCAATCTTTGGTTGTTCATCGAGGGAAACGAAGTATTGAATCAATTGATTAATAATCAGGCAGACGAGGGCTTGATTCAAGCAAAATTGGGGACAGTGAGCACAGGAGAGGTCAGGATTTTAGTTAATGCGATTGAGGATTATTTGAAGAAAGAATTGAAAATAGATTTGCTCAAAGTCAAAATTTCTCTTGCTTCTTCTGAACTGGCTGAGAAATTGAGAATAGAACGTGCAGAAGAGATCTTATCAAAAATAAAGTGGGATACTGAGATGAGAAATACTGAACTCCAGGTACATGATACAACTCTAATAAAAATCATCATTGCAGGGATGCAGGCAGGAGAAACAGAATTTGACAAAGCATCAACAGAAGAGTTGGAAAAAAGAATTGCCAACTACTTTACAAGTGGTGAAGCCGATATCCAGATAGAATCAGAAAGAATTATTGGTAAAATTGTCAGTGATGTTCTGATACAGCTAAAAACAGGTGAGATTGGTGAAAAAAAGATTATTAGCATTTTGAAGAAAAATGTTCCTGAAAAGACTTATGCTGGAGAGGTTGAAGCTCTGGAATATACTGCCGAATCAATTGTGGCAATCATAGCAGACTTCAGTAATTGGTACAGAGTCAATAATCTCGTGCAGGCTTTGAAGCCGGTCCTTCCTGAAAATTTAAAGAATGACAGAGGTTTCTTAGATGATTTACGAGATGATTGTTGGGAGATAAACGAGGACTGGCTTGCTGTGGAAAGCTCAAAATATGCCGATATTATTAACCCCGAAGGCGGCGTGAAATTGACTGCGCAACAAACAGGAATGCCTATAATCTATATGGACATAGATAAACAAATAATAAGAAGTCAGGCTCTAAGTCTCTTCATTGCAATATTTTTGGTATTTCTTCTGCTATCTTTCCAACTGAAGTCTCTGATCGGTGGGCTAATATCAATATCGCCTATCATTCTTACTATTCTCATCAATTTTATTCTGATGGCGGTTCTGAATATTCCATTAGATATAGTTACGGTCATGATTGGCAGTGTAGCAGTTGGGATTGGTATTGACTACACGATCCACTTTATCAACAGATTCAGGTTTGAGTTTGGAAAAGGAAAATCTGAATTAGAGGCTTTGGATAAAACACTGGAAACAACAGGGAAAGCGATTCTTATCAATGCCATTTCTGTAATGATGGGATTTCTGGTTCTGGTTCTGGGGAATATAGTACCTATGCAGCGATTTGGCTATCTGATAGCATTTACGATGATAACCAGTGCTTTAGGAGCTATTACATTTTTGCCCGCCTTGATTCTTGTCACGAAGGCTGGTTTTATTGGTGATTTTGAAAAATTTATTGCCAGTGCAAAAAATCGCCTGAGAGGCGATATGGATTTATTAAAAACAAATTAAAAGAAAGGAGAAAAGAAATGAAACCCCCACCCTTACCCTCCCCCTTGAAGGAGGAGGATATAGGAGGGGGTGAAAGGAGGTTTCATGTTTACTATACATAAGTTAATTTTAAGAAGTCTTATCGTCCTGATAATCGTAATATTGGTTTCTCAATGCTGGGCACAGGAGGAGCAAATTTCTGCCGCTGAGATTCTTGATAATGTTGATGATGTTATCAATGCACCAAAGGACCAAGATTTAATGATTAAACTTATTCTGATTGATAAAAATGGCGAAGAAAAATCGCGCGAGATGAAAATGCTTCAAAAAGGAAGTAACAAAAGGATGGTAAAGTTTCTTTCACCAGCCGAACAGAAAGGAATTGCATTCCTTTCGTTACCGGATGATATTATGTATCTCTATCTGCCTGCTTTCAAAAAAATTCGGCGGATAGCTTCCCATGTAAAAAATACCAAGTTTGCTGGAACTGACTTTACGTACGAAGATATGGAGGCAAAGAGATACTCAGAAAAATACGACCCAAGTTTGCTTGAGAAAAATGATGAACATTATGTTCTTCAGCTAAATCCCAAAGAAGGGTTGAAGACAGATTATTCAAAATTGATTATGTGGGTTAGAACTGATAATTTCTATTCGACCAAAATTGAGTTTTACAACAAAGGAGGAAAATTGTACAAGGTTATGACAAGTAATGATATTGAGAAAGTGGATGGCTACTGGGTGTCGATGAAAAATGAAATGGAAGATTTAAAAACAGACCACAAAACAAGAATGATTTTACAGGAAGTGAAATTTGATTCCAATCTACCTGATAAGTACTTTACTGAACGATATTTGAAGAGGTAGGATTTGTAAAATGGTAAAAAAGAACGCGGGTATCATCGGCATCGGTGCGTATCTGCCTGATAAAATACTCACTAATGCTGACCTGGAAAAGATAGTCGATACTTCTGATGAATGGATTGTATCTCGATCAGGTATTCGAAAAAGACACGTCGCTGATGCAAACGAAGCGACCTCTGATCTTGCAGCGCATGCAGCATTAAAGGCTATCCAGGATGCTCAACTGAATCCGAGTGATATTGATATGGTAATTGTTGCAACAATTACGCCGGATATGATGCTGCCATCAACTGCAACCCGTGTGCAGAGAAAAATCAAGGTAACTAATGCTTGTGCATTTGATATTGTGGCTGCTTGTTCTGGATTTGTTTATGGATTGACCATCGCTAAGAACTTTATACTGAATGGAACAATGAAGAATGTTGTTGTCATAGGTGCGGAAATACTCACGAGGTATGTTGACTGGAATGATCGAACAACATGTGTTCTCTTTGGCGACGGAGCTGGAGCAGTTGTTGTTTCTACTGTTAATACAGGACGAGGTCTCCTGGGTTTTCACCTTGGTGCTGATGGAAATACGCCAATGAAGTGGCTCATGTTGCCCGGAAGCGGTTCGTTCAACGGTTCTGTTTCTGTTGCAGAAAATCGAAAGAATGTTATCACCATGGATGGAAAAGCTATCTTCAAATTTGGTGTGAGCATTCTACCAGACATTATTAACCGAGCTCTTGAGCGATCTCACCTGACAGTCAATGATATTAGACTCATAATTCCTCATCAGGCAAATATTCGTATTATTGAAGCGGCAGCTAAACGATTGGGTGTTGGAATGAATAAATTCTATGTGAATCTTGACCAACGAGCAAATACCTCGGCAGCATCAATTCCGATTGCAATGTTTGACGCCAGGAATGAAGGAAAACTCCAGAATGGTGATGCGATAGTACTGGGTGGCTTTGGTGGCGGTTTAACATGGGCAAGTATTGCCCTTGTGCTTTAATTGTATTTAAACGTTAATAGAAGGAGTGAAAATGACATCCATTGAATCTTGCAATGTTACGGCGGTTGTCTGTGCGTTTAACGAGGAGCACACAATCTTTGGTGTTCTTCAAGTACTTTCTCAAAATCCACTCTTAGATGAAATTATCGTCATTAATGATGGCTCAACAGACGGGACTTCAGCGGTGTTGAAGGCATTCAAGTACAATACAAGAATTCATATTATCGAATTTCCTGAGAATAAAGGAAAAGGGGCTGCAATGGCTCAAGGTATTCGATGTTCGAACAACTACATTTTGCTTTTTGTTGATGCCGACCTGCTGAACTTTGATACTCGATATGTTGACGAACTCATCCGCCCTCTGCTTGAGGGGAAAGCAGACATGGTTGTGGGGCATCCAACCACGAACAATACTATAGACAAATTCGATCCTTTCAAGCCTTTGGCTGGAGAAAGAGCTGTATTTAAAGAAGATATTCTGCCTTTGCTGACAAGAATTGAGAAATCAAGATTTGGGGTCGAGACATTGATAAATCTTTTTTATCAGACCAATAAAAAAAGGGTGCAGAGTATAGCACTTCGTGGCCTCATTCATCCAGTAAAGTTGCAGAAATATACCACACCAGAGGCGTTGTGGATGTACTCAAAAGCAACATATGAGATAATAAGGACAATGGTGGTCAATTACTCATTGGTTATTTTCTTTGTGTGGAACATATTTAGATTAAATACTATAGAAATCACAAGAAGAATATTCTAAATTAACAGGAGGAATGATATGAGAAACAAAACACTTTTGATTATCACAGTTGGCATATTATTATCTTTTACCCAACCTTCAGGAGCGCAAGATATATGGGGTGGTTATTTACAGACTGATAATCGCCTCCGTTTAAATAACAGTTATGAATTTTCCTGGCAGGAGTATCGGCTTGATTTGAAGATCGAAGTAAATCCATCTGAGAAGGCAAAGTTGTATGGCGAAGTTTGGCTAAGATCATGGGGTTTTCCTGCGGTGAAAAGTAGTTCTGATTTATTCAATAAAGATAAAGTTTCGCCCTGGAATTTGGACTTTAGAGAAGCATATCTTGACCTTTACGGTTTTGTCAGTGATAACTTTGATATTCGTATCGGAAGACAGCGTATTGCCTGGGGTACTGCAGATAAACTCAACCCTACAGATAACCTAAATCCACCTGATCTCGAAGACATCTGGGACTTTGGAAGACACCTGGGCTCAGATGGTATAAAAGGTTCCTATTATCTGGAAGATTTTACGTTTACCGGGGTTTTTATTCCAATATTTACACCGGCAGTTCTGCCACGGGGCGACTGGGCTGCTGCTTTATCATCGCCTATGGACATTCCTGAAGGATTGATCTTGAGAAACTTAAGTGATTCAATTGTTATGCCAACGAATGAACCTAAAGAGAGTTCAGTAACTGGTGTTAAAATTGCAAAAAATATTGGGGGTTACGATTTTTCTCTAAGTTATATCTATGGACGGGATTATCTGCCTTTAGTTCAAAAGATTGTCTTCACACCTACTTCTGTTCCGGGAGAGGTTGATATCCACAGTGAACTCATCTTTCCGGGGATGCATATTCCAGGGATTGATATGGCAGGTTCGATTATGGATATTGGAATCTGGGCAGAGGCTGCGGTCTTTTTCTCTGAGGAAATTGGACTGATCATTGACCTCTCTGGTTTAGAAATGGGTATTCAAAACTCAATCGCCTTAGCTGACGATCCTTATGTGAAATATGTATTTGGTGCAGATTATACGTTTAAGAATGGCGTATACATAAATGGTCAGTATCTGCACGGTTTTATCCATGAAAGAGGAGAAGATAATTTAGAGGACTACTTTATTTTTGGTATCGAGAAGAAGTTTTTTAATGAGGAATTAAAAATTACTGTCAGTGGAGGTGCAGAAATCAAAGACTTCAGTGATTTTGAAAACAATTATGCCTGTATGTTTTTACCTGAAATTGGATATTATCCTATAGATAACACTGAAATCAAAATTGGTATAATGCTAATAGACGGAAAAGACAACACAACATTTGGTAGCGTAGAAGAAAATGACGAAGTTTATCTCAAGGTCAATTATAGTTTTTAGCAGGAGGTATTAGTTGAACAATCATTTAACCGCAATTAATTATTCAGAATTGGAGCTCATATTTTGCCTCAGGATTCTGAAATTGAATTCTCTGCATTATGGTTATTGGAAATCAAGAGATGAGATAAATATAAATAACTTAAAAAAGGCCCAAGCAAAATACGTTAGATATTTGATGAAGTTTAT
>JAUWCU010000076.1 GCA_030609135.1 Candidatus Stahliibacteriota bacterium
GGTAAGTTTTTCCTAAATTGTAGCGGTCGGATTTATCCGACATAATAAAAATATCCGAAAATTTGTGCGATGAATCGCACCGCTACAATAATTGCTACGTTTTTTATATCATTTTTAGGAAAAACTAAACTATTACAATAACTATTAACATTCCTGCTTGGTAATATCAAATTGAAATCCTTACATTGACATCGTGCATGGAATCAATATAATAAATGTTAATGATTTCATAAAGAAGCCGTTTATTGAGAAGGGACCAGATGGTGAGTTAACTGCTCATAAATATAGATTTGGTGAGTTGTCTACCTACGATAATGACTGGAGCATAGAATACTACACTGAGGCTAAATTTATAGTGGTTCTACGATGGAGAAAATTAGGAGGTCTCATATTATGAAAGAACATCGAGTTGTTATTACTGGATTGGGTGCTGTAACTCCAATTGGTGTGGGTGTTAAAGATTTCTGGGAAGGATTAAAAGCCGGGCGAAACGGAATAGCGCAAGTTACTCATTTTGATGTGACGAATTTTCGTTCTAAACTCGCAGCCGAGGTGAAAGATTTTCATGCTGAGAAATGGATCGATGAGAAATCGGCAAAGCGTATGGATCGTTTTACTCAGTTTGGAATCGTTGCATCTGCTATGGCAATCGAAGATGCTGGATTGGAATCGTTTTCATTTGACCAAAACAGGGCAGGTGTAATCATCGGTTCTGGTATAGGCGGTTCTGAGACGATTGAAGAAGGTCATTCCAAGCTTAATAAAAATGGACCCAAAAGTTTAAGTCCGTTTCTTGTATCAAAACTGCTCGTGAATATGGCAGCATGTATGGTCTCCATTAAATATGGTTTGAAGGGACACCTTTCTGCGCCCTCAGTGGCTTGTTCTACGGGCTCGAACGCCATTGGCGATGCATTCCGAATTCTTCAGAGAGGAGATGCAGATATCATGCTTGCCGGAAGTTCCGAGGCTTGTATAACCCGTTTATCCTATGGCTGCTTCTGTGCTACACGATCCATGTCTCAAAATACTTGTGCCGAAGATGCCAGCCGACCCTTTGATAAAAACCGTAATGGTTTTTTAATGGGAGAAGGGGCCGGCATTGCTGTTCTGGAAAGACTGGAGCATGCTCTCAATCGAGGAGCAAAAATATATGCTGAGATCGTTGGCTACGGCAATACGGCCGATGCCTACCACTTTACCGCGCCAGAACCCCATGGCGATGGAATGATCCGAGTTATGCAAGCGACGCTCAAGGATGCTTGTATGGACCCGAAAGAAATTGGATATATCAATGCCCATGGTACATCCACTGTTTTAAATGATAAATGTGAAAGCAAAGCCATTATGAATGTTTTCGGCGATCATGCAAAAAATTTGAAAGTTAGTTCGATAAAATCAATGATTGGTCATCTTATGGCAGCAGCAGGCGCCGTAGAATTCGTGTCTACTGTGATGAGTGTATTTACTGGCAAACTTCCTCCAACCATCAATTATAAAGAACCTGATCCCGACTGCCCTCTCGATTATGTTACCAATGGTGTTGAGTCAGTTGATTTGAATGCAGCAATGAGTAATTCCTTTGGTTTCGGTGGAGGAAACGCATGTCTCATCATAAAAAAGAAGTAGAAATAAATGGAAATTCCTAAGCTTCAAATCGGAAGTTTTACCTCGGATATACCTATTATCCAGGGAGGCATGGGAGTTAGGGTTTCTCTTGCCTCACTTGCTTCAGCAGTAGCAAACGAAGGTGGAATCGGTACGATCTCCAGTATTGGCCTTGGGGATATCGAGGCTTCAAAGCAGGAGTATGAAAGAATATCCCGGGAAGCACTGATAAAAGAGATCCGCAAGGCAAAAAGAAAAACAGATGGTCACCTCGCTGTAAACTTCATGGGTGTTCTCAGCAATGTAAATGATCTGATTAAAAGCTCGATAGACGAGGGGATCAAAATGATCGTTTTTGGTGCCGGACTGCCAATGAAACTTCCGGATTTAGTCCATGACCCTGGTGTAAACCTTGTGCCTATCATCAGTTCTGCCAGAGTTGCGGAATTGATTCTGCGAGTCTGGGACAAACGGTATGAAAGGACTGCCGATGGATTGATTCTGGAAGGTCCTCTGGCCGGAGGACATCTCGGTTTCTCCGAAGAACAACTTGAACATCCAGAAGAATATTCTCTTGAGAAACTTCTGCCTGAAGTTCTAGAATCCATTAAACTCTATGAGGATAAGTATGCAAGGAAAATACCGGTCATCACTGCGGGTGGTATTTATGACGGGAAAGACATCGCCCGGATGCTTTCTCTGGGCGCCTCGGGCGTTCAGATGGGGACCCGTTTTGTCTGTACCGAAGAGTGCGGTGTGTCTCAGGAATTCAAGCAAGCCTATTTGGATGCCAAAGAAGAGGATATCGTTATTATAAAAAGCCCGGTGGGTATGCCTGGCCGGGCGATTAAAAATAGTTTTCTAAAGGATCTGGAAGTTAGAGGAAAAATTAAGATAAAATGTCCTTACAGGTGTCTCACAGTTTGTAAAGTCGATAAAGCTCAATATTGTGTTGCCCTGGCTTTAGTAAATTCCTATTTTGGTGATGTGGATCACGGTCTTATTTTCTGCGGGCAGAATGCGTATCGTATTAATAAAATTATTACTGTTAAAGAACTTATCCAGGAACTTCTCTCCGGACTCAAAGTAGCTTAAGTATTTTTTTCCTTAGGTTTTCCAACGAACTCATGACGAAGAAAGCCGCGAAATTTGAAATGTGCGGTCAATTCTTATTTGAAAAGTGTCAATAGATATTTTTTAGTTTGGTTCTTACCCTTAAGGATAGACCCTATCGAGCATTCTGGGAAACGGGATTGTTTCCCTGACGTGTTTGATGCCGCATATCCAGGCAATGGTTCTTTCTAAACCAAGACCAAAGCCACCGTGCGGGCAGGTGCCATATTTTCTCAAATCAAGATACCAAGCATATGTATCTTCAGAAAGCCCTCGTTCCTTAATGCCTTTAAGCAGGGTCTCATAATCATCTTCACGCTGACCACCGCCAATAAGTTCACCAGAGCTTTCTGGTCCGATCATATCAACGCTCAAAGATAACGATTCATCAGCCGGATCGCGTTTCATATAAAATGCCTTGATATTTACTGGATAATGATGGACAAATACTGGCTTGTCAAATGATTCGGAAATTATTGTCTCGTGGGGTGCACCAAAATCATTACCAGCTGTAAATGTCTTATCCTTTTTCTGAACTATCTTGACTGCTTGTTTATAGGTAATCCTTGGGAACGGTTTTTCAATGTTCTCCAGCTTGCTAAAGTCCCTTTCAAGAGCTTTTAGCTCTGCTGCCTTTTGCTGGAGAATTCTTTTTACAATATAGACAACCATGTCTTCGGCAAGATCCATTATGCCGTCGAGTTCAATATAGGCAACTTCTGGTTCAAGCATCCAGAATTCAGTGAGATGGCGTCTGGTCTTTGATTTTTCAGCACGGAAAGTCGGACCGAAACAGTATACCTTACCTAAGGCAGCGGCAGTTGCTTCATTATAAAGCTGACCGCTTTGGCTTAGATAGGCTTTTTGGTCATAGTATTCGACTTCAAATAAGGTTGTTGTACCTTCTACTGCGGCTGGTGTGAGGATTGGACCATCAGCGCAGATAAAGCCTTGATTGTCAAAAAAGTCCCGGCATGCCCTTATTATTTCATGGCGGACGCGCATGATTGCATTCTGTTTTTTTGATCGGAGCCATAAATGTCTGAGCGGCAATAGAAACTCCACCGAGTGTTCTTTTGGTGATATTGGATATTCCTGTGCCAGCTGGATAATCTGTAGATCTTTGGCAACAATTTCATAACCTCCTGGTGCCCGGTCTTCTTTTTTCACCAAACCCGTAAGGATGACTGATGATTCCCGGGTGATTCTGTCAGCGATGTCAAAAACTGAATCTTTAACTTCACCTTTGGCAATTACAGACTGGACAATACCAGTGCCATCACGTACAAGGATGAAGCGGATTTTACCACTGCTTCGCTTATTATATAGCCAACCCTTTACAGTTACTTCCTTAGCTTCGTGTTTGCCAATATCTTCTATGTAAACTTGCATAGTTTAATATATCCTCTTTGTTCAGCAAGTCAAGAGAACAGAAACTTAGACTGATTGTTTATCCTTTGATTTTGAATTTATCAAATGAACTCCTCACCTTTGTCCCATGTAATACAATTTATGAATATCGTTTCACAATATTTAAGGTAGCTCGGTTATTTCCATTTCTTTTTGCATAAAATCATTCTTTTATTACACAGGGTGAATCAGACAACTACAGAGAGGAGAGGAAAGTAACCAAATTAATACACCCTCTCCCTTTTTAAAGGAGAGGGATGGGTGAGGGTTTCCTAAAATGTCTATTAAACAATGTGTCCAAGTTTCTGAATATACCAGTTGACTTTGCAGCAAAAAAATGTACAATAAAACATAAGGAGGTTTGATGGCTAAGATTAAAGTTGCTATTATTGGTGTGGGTAACTGTGCATCCAGCTTGGTCCAAGGTGTCTACTATTACAGAAAAGCAAAAGAAGGTACGCTTATACCGGGTATCATGCATACCCGACTTGGTGGCTATCATATTGGTGATATTGACTTCACTTTTGGTATAGATATCGATAGAAATAAGGTAGGCAAGGATTTAGCTGAAGCCATCTATACTAAACCCAATAACACATATAAGTTCTGCAGTGTTCCGAAACTCAATATTCCAGTTGTCCGCGGCATGGCGCACGATGGTTTGGGATATTACTTGTCCCAGATCATAAAAAAGGCGCCGGGTCCAACCGCCGACATAATTGGTCTTTTGAAACAGACAAAGACCGATGTTGTCATAAACTTCTTACCGGTCGGCAGTGAAGAGGCTACAAAATGGTATGTCGAGCAAATTTTGACTGCGGGTTGTGCTTTTATCAACTGCATACCGGTTTTCATAGCAAGCCAAAAATATTGGCAGAAACGGTTTATTGAGAAGGGGTTGCCGGTTTTTGGCGATGACATCAAATCCCAGGTTGGTGCGACAATTCTCCACCGTGTTCTTGTCAATCTTTTCAATGATCGTGGTGTCAAAATTGAAAGAACATCGCAGCTAAATGTCGGTGGGAATACTGATTTCTTGAATATGTTAGAGCGGTCACGTTTGATTTCCAAAAAGATTTCCAAAACCCAGGCCGTAACCTCCTTATTAAAGTATGACATTGGTGCAGATAATATATATATCGGTCCATCAGACTATGTGGCTTGGCTAAAAGACAGAAAATGGGCACATATGCGTTTAGAAGGTAGAACTTTCGGTGATGTTCCTCTTAATATCGAGTTGAAGCTGGAGGTTTGGGATTCGCCGAATTCTGCAGGGGTTGTGATTGATGCGATAAGGTGCGCGAAATTAGCCCTCGATAAAAAGCTGAGCGGTGCGATAATTGAACCTTCTAGTTATTTCTTTAAGTCGCCGCCTGTTCAGTATCCCGACTATATTTGCCGTGAGAAAACCGAGAACTTCATAAAAAAGTATGGGATGAAGACAGGACGAAAACGCAAGTAGGTTTTCTATGCACGGCGTTCGTCGCGGCGTCTTAATTACCTTTGAAGGAGTCGAAGGATCTGGTAAGACAACGCAGGCAAAATGTTTGGTCGATTGGCTCTGTGAAAGAGAATTACCGCATATCTTTGTTCGCGAACCCGGTGGTACAACTGTTGGCGAGGCGATCAGAAACATTCTTTTGAATCCAGAACATAAAGAAATGCATCAGAAATGCGAGGTGTTGCTGTTTCTTGCGGCGCGTAGCCAACTGACTTACGAGAAAATTCTTCCGGCGATCCAGCAAAAAAAAGTCGTTGTGGCGGATCGGTTCTATGATTCAACTTATGCGTATCAGGTCTGTGGACGTGATCTTTCACCCCGACTAATCTCTGTTTTTAATCGTTTTGCAACCGCCTGGATTAAGCCCGATTTGACATTTCTTGTCGACCTTGACATAGCAAAAGGTCGTGCACGGGGTGTCTTTGATGATCGTATGGAAACAGCAGGTAAAACGTATCATCAACAAGTACGTGAAGGATATTTGAAGCTTGCACACCGAGCCAAGAAAAGGATTAAGATTCTCAATGGTGAGAAACCTTTAGATGATTTGAAGCGTGAAGTAGTTGATTATACAAAGGCTTTCTTAATTAGAAAGGGGTATAAATTATGAAGAAACTGTTGATTGTGTTAATTGGTCTATCCCTGATATGTGGTGTATTTATCGGCAATAGTCTGTGGGCAAAGGCGGATACTTACACACAATTGCGCATCTTCAACAAGATTCTCAAGGAAATAGAGAATAATTACGTTGACGAAATCCCTACTGATAGTTTGATTAAAGGCGCTATTGATGGAATGATTGCGGTTCTCGAGGATCCTCACACTGATTTTCTATCAAAACAAGAGTACGAAGCATTGATGATTTCAACCAAAGGCGAATTTGGCGGTATCGGCGCTACTATCGGTAAACGTCATGATAAGATTACTGTAATCTCCCCGCTTGGAGGCACGCCTGCGTACCGTGCAGGTTTATTACCGGGTGACGCGATTATTGCAGTTAATGGTGTACCTACTGAAGGAAAGGGCGTTGATGTTGTTGTCCGGGAGATTAGAGGAAAGCCTGGTACTGTAGTTGTTCTATTCGTTGAACGGACCATGATCGAGGAACCTTTTGATGTGGAAATCACGCGGGCGATAATAAAATTGGATGCGGTTCCTTACTACGGGATATTAGACCACTCAATCGGCTATGTACAGCTTGCGGGTTTTTCCCGATCAGCTGATATTGAGCTCAAACTGGCTCTGGATTCGCTCTTTTCAGCCGGGGCTGAAAAAATCATCTTTGACCTCAGGTTCAATTCAGGTGGACTTTTGAATGAAGGGATATTAATCAGCGAGATGTTTCTCTCTAAAAACAAGGATGTCGTAATGACCAAAGGGAGGTTTGAGGGCGAACGTGTCTTACGTTGCAGGCAGTCCTATTCATACGGTGATTTTCCGATGATAACTCTGGTCGATGGTGGTTCAGCTTCAGCTTCAGAGATTGTTGCCGGCGCTTTACAGGATTGGGAGAGAAGTTTGGTTATCGGAACGACGACGTTTGGCAAGGGGTCAGTTCAGCATATTGTTGGACCCTTTGAAGACAGTACAGCATTGCGTGTAACAACAGCTCGATGGTACACACCGTCGGGTCGTAGTATTGACAAACCTGGAAGTGAACAAGGTTACAATGATGACGAGCCAGAAGAATCTGAAGTGAAAGATACATTGAAAATCGAAAAAAAAGAGTTTACAACACTGGGTCCGTTAAGGCGTAAGATCTATGGTGGGGGTGGTATTACACCCGACATTATTATCAAATCTCCCAAAATGACCAAATTGGAAACCGAAATATACACAAAAGGATTGAATTTCGATTTCGTGGTACAATATACGGCACGACATAAAGATATCACCAAGGATTTAGAGATCACAGACGACATACTGAAAGATTTTGCTGATTACTTACTGAAAAAGGATTTAGAGTTTACGGCTGAGCAATATGATTCAGTCAGGACTCAGTTGAAAAAGAGATTGAAACAAGACATACACACTAACCTTTGGGGGTTGAAAGATGGCTATCGGGTGAGGGTCCTAAATGACCTGCTGGTTGCCGAGGCAGTTGACCTGCTAAAGGAGGTAAGCGTTCAGCAAGACCTTTTTCGTTTTGCTACAGAGCGATGAACCTGATCAGGAAAATCAAGAGGATTCAGTGGTCGTTTTAATTGCCATCGCTTGCCTATTGATTGTGATTCTCCTTTTTAAAATAATCAGTGCATTTAGAACCAAAAGGAGTTAATGAACTTGGCTATGTTTCGTGTTGAAATAACGAGAGAGAATGACCCGCGCGGCAGGTTGATAAAAGATGATTTCGCGTCTTTTGGTGTTGATGACATTGAGTACATTGAAGTAAGGGATGTTTATTATCTGCACGGTGATATATCTAAGGAACAAGCCGAGAGGATCGCAAGTGAACTGCTGTGTGATCCAGTTGTGGAACAATATCGTATTGGTGATCCCGAAGGATTTGAGATTCTATACAACCCTGGCGTTACTGATTCAAAAGAGGACAGCATTAAAAAGGCGATTGCTGATTTGAATATCACCATAGATGCCGCAAAAACCGGCACTAATTACATTATCAAAGGCAGGTATGACGAAGCAAGACTTCAGCAAACTGCTAGTTTATTTCTGTTTAACCCTTTGGTTCAGCACATAAAACATGCTAAGGAAGAAGTCTATAAACCAGCACCCTATAAACTTTCTGTACATACTATTGATCTTAGTGGTGACCTGAGCAGCATCAGCCATGATATGGGTTTATTTCTGTCTGAGATTGAGATGAAACAAATAAGGGAATATTTCAACAAAGACGGGAAGATGCCAACTGATGTGGAACTTGAAAGTATCGCCCAAACCTGGAGTGAACACTGTCGGCACAAGACCTTTTTAGGTAGAATCACAATGAATCACGAACGAATAGATAATTTGTTGAAGAATACGATCATGCGCGCGACCAATGAAATAAGCCACCCGATGTGTCTTTCTGTATTCCATGATAATTCCGGGGTCATTGACTTTGATGAAGAATACGGTGTGTGTTTCAAGGTAGAAACACATAATCATCCTTCAGCCTTGGAACCATATGGTGGTGCAGGTACCGGGATCGGTGGTGTCATACGCGATATCCTCGGTACCGGGTTGGGTGCCAGACCGGTGTTGAATACAGATATTTTCTGTTTTGGAATACCTGATTTTGACTTTCAAAAATTGCCCGGGGGGATACTTCATCCCCAGACGATCATAAGAGGTGTTATCCGTGGCGTTAGAGACTATGGTAATCGTATGGGTATACCCACGGCAAGTGGCGCAATCTACTTTGATGATGATTTTCTGTATAACCCTTTGGTATATTGCGGTTGTGTTGGGTTAATCCGAAAAGACCGCATTAAGAAGAGTGCACAATCTGGTGACGCGGTGCTTCTTGTTGGCGGTCGAACCGGTCGGGACGGCATCCACGGCGTTACTTTTGCATCTGCTGAACTCTCTGAGGAATCAGAAAAATCCTGTGTCCAAATCGGTAATCCGATTATGGAAAAGCGTGTTATGGATTGTCTGCTGCGTGTTTCTGATGAAGGAATCCTTAGTTCATTGACTGATTGTGGCGGTGGTGGTTTATCAAGTGCAGTTGGAGAAATGGGCAAGAGCACCGGCGTGAAAGTTTGGCTTGATCGGGTTCCCCTGAAATACGCGGGATTATCACCCCGTGAAATATGGATTTCCGAGTCGCAGGAACGAATGGTACTCGCGGTTCCCCATGAACACTTATCAAGGGTTATCAAAATCTTCCAGAGCGAGCGTGTACCAGCGACTGCCATAGGTGAATTCACAAATGACAAACGGTTACGTTTATTCTATAAGGATGAGTTGGTCTGTGATCTTGATATGGAATTCCTCCATAATGGATTACCCATGCCCTTTAAGAAAGCAAAGATTAAGGTAGTTCCCGAACAACACTATGATTTGCCTAAGCCGATTGAATTCAATTCAATCCTTCTTGCCATTGTTAGTAGTCTCAATTCCTGTTCAAGAGAGTGGGTGATAAGAGAGTATGACCATGAAGTTCAAGGTGGTAGTGTTGTCAAACCTTTATTAGGGGTTGACAATATTGGTCCCCAGGATGGGGTTGTTATCAAACCAAGACTCGATAAGAACCGCGGTGTTGTAGTTTCCTGCGGCATTAATCCGAGCTATGGTCGGCTTGATGCATATAATATGGCGGTTTCAGTTATTGATGAGGCATTGCGTAACCTGGTGGCGACCGGGGGTGACATAAGAAAAGCCGCGATGTTGGACAACTTCTGTTTTTCTTCGCCTGAGCGCGAAGAGATATTGGGTGACATAGTTATGTCTGCCAGGGGTTGTTATGATGCCGCAGTTGCTTTTGGTGTGCCTTTTATTTCAGGAAAAGACAGTTTGTACAATGAGTGGGTTGATAATCAGGGTAAGGTTCATCTAATACCCCCAACCCTTCTCATATCAGCGATAGGTATTATTGACGATGTTGCCAAGTGCGTAACCATGGATTTGAAAGCTCCGGGTAATGACATCTATTTGGTAGGTGAAACAGCTGGTGAGCTCGGCGGATCCGAGTATTTTAGAATGTTAGGTATCAAAGTCGGTCAAGTGCCAAAGGTGAATTTGACTCAAGCACCAAAAATTATGAACCAGGTACACGCTGCCATGGAAAAAGGTTTGATCCAATCCTGTCACGATCTTTCTGAAGGTGGACTTGGTCTTGCGATAAGCGAAATGGCTTTTAGTGGCGGGTTTGGTGTAAAGCTTGACCTGCAAGACGTCATTTATAACGGTAAGGACAGACGTTTTGATTTTGTCCTGTTCGCTGAATCAAACACAAGGTTCTTGCTCGAGATTGAGAAGGGAGATGCCGGTAAGATAAACGATATTTTTCAAGGTTTACCAATTGTAAAGATTGGCGAGACGACCGAAGTTAAATACCTAAGGGTATTCTTCGGTAAGAAAAAACTGATTGATCTACCTCTGTCCATTATACAAGCGAAATGGCAGAGAAAGATCGTCTGATAAATCAGACAAATACGAAATCCAAAATACTAAATCCTAAACAAATCCAAAATACCAAATCAGAAATTTGAAACAATCGTTGTTTTGAATTTTGAGCATTTATGCTTCGAATTTGTTTAGATATTAGGATTTAGGTATTAGCATTTATCCGAACGAAGTGAGAGGTTTATCTTACCACTGCTATCTTTACAACATCACTCCCGCCGCCGCGTGTGACCAGTAAGCAGTAGTACATACCACTTGGAACTTCTTCACCTTGTTCATTAGTACCATCCCAAATAAACGCAGCATCGGCAGCTTGCGGATTTGTGTTAGTATAACGGCCGGGTAATATCAGCCCTCTGTTTTCAGAGCGAATTAGACGACCAGTGATCGAGTAGATGCGGAATTCGACACTATTCGATACTTCCGATTGAAATGGGATATAGATATTGCTGTGTTCGGTCAAAATAAAAGGGTTTGGGTACGGCGTTAGAAACTTAGAACCTCCGGATGTATCAAAGGGCGTTGGCGAAGCATAGAATGCAGCTAATGCATCAGGCCAGCCATAGCCCATACTGTCGGTTGGCGCACTGGCATAGCTTGCAGTTTGAAAAAGAGCACTCTTTACTGAGTCGACATTCCAGGAGGGGTGTCCTTCTAATAAGAGGGCACAAATCCCTGATACCATTGCTGCGGCTCCAGAGGTGCCACTTGAAGCGAGATAGGAATTCGTAGAATCAGGATGGACAACGATCACCGAATGTGCCAGGCACACGATTTCAGGTTTTAATGAATGGCCGGTCGTAGTATCATACCCAGAAAATTCCCAACGGTTAAATACCGTATCAATACCACCGACCGTAAGTACACCCTGGGCATCGCCTGGTATGACAATGCGCGGTACGCTGAAATTGCCTGACGAGTTGACGATTATCATGCCTCGTTTGGCAGCTTCATTAGCAGCAATAGAGGCTGGTGAAGTATTACCATCGTAATCATCGGGCCAGAAATACCCTTCAGTATAGCCGAGTGAGCTATTTACAATATCTGCTCCTTTTGATTCAAACCACTCAAGACCTGCAATCCAGGTGTCTTCTTCAACCGGGAACTCGTATGAATCATCAGGATTCTCGGTCTTTGCAACTAAAAATTGTGTTGCTGGCGCGACGCCAACATAGGTGTCCCGAAGGTATCCGCCGATCGCGCTGAGCATTTCAGTTCCGTGACGGAGATGGGGATATTCCGGGTCATCAATCGAATAACCGTCAGTAATAGAATCACCGCGCGTGCAATGAAATCTGATGATATTAGAATTGTCCGTACCTAAGGTAGGTAAATACACGAACTCTGCGGCTAATGAATCCAGGTCAGCGAAGTTGTTTCCATTATTATATGATGTCTTAGAATATATCTTACCCTGTGTTTCCCAAAGCGCGGTGATTGTCTCACCGTTTTTTTGAAGCGATATTTTGCCAAGGGAATTGAGCATGTTAGATAAGTGAATCGGTATGCTGAATGTACTACCAAAATCATTTGATATACTAAAGGCAAGTCTTGAGAGCGGGATAGTTGATCTATCTTCCCAAACAAGGAATATTGTATCACCATAGGTAATCGCTTCAGCGTTTTTGCCAATGCCAATGAATCTTTTTGCAAAGGAAGGTGTTTCGGGTACTGTATCCTTGATAAAAAATAACGAATCATCCGGTACAGTATGATAGAAAATTCCGATCTTGCCGATACCGGCAACCACTTCAGGTGCATGGATATTCAGTGTTGCAGAATCAATGCACACCTCGTTTTGAAAACCATTGATATCACCTTTTTTAAGATATAATTGATTCTGTGTATGGAAGACGACATGAATACTATCGTCGATTTGTACAGCTGAAGGCTCACGATATGATATACCAATACCAGGGATATCAGAGATCAGTGTTGTTGGTGAGACGATTATCCCTGTAGCATCTATGACCAGGTATTTCATATCATAATATGGCGTTTGGCTGCCATAGCGATGGCGATAAAATAAAAAGATCGTATCCCGACCACACACGTTCAGGTCATTGACCCATTGATACATATAGTTGTTCGTTAATTTAATAAGTGGTGACCAGGTAACACCATTATCTGTTGAATATGTGTACA
>JAUWCU010000066.1 GCA_030609135.1 Candidatus Stahliibacteriota bacterium
GTGTTTGTTTTTGGTCTTCAGTTTTATAATATTTCACAGGGCTCGACCACTACTCCTCACCTTTACCCCGTGTAATACAATTTATGAATATCGTTTCACAATAATTAAGGTAGATCGGTTATTTGTATTTCTTTTTGCATAAAATCATTCTTTTATTACACAGGGCTTGCCCCGTGTAATACAATTTATGGATATCGTTTCACAATATTTGAGGCAGATCGGTTATTTCTATTTCTTTTTGCATAAAATCATTCTTTTATTACACAGGGTGAATCCTCTCCCTTTATAGGAATGATTCAATCAATTGTAGTCGCCCGATTTATCGGGCAGTCCAATGAACCCCGCTTCTTCATAAGGGGCGTGGGTGAATTGGACAACTACAGCTATTAAACAATCTGTCCAAGTGTATGTTGACACGGTGCAGTATATTTCTATAATATGATAGAACATAGCTTACCTGATTTGGAATATTTCGGTCTTTTATGTGTATAATAGTCAAAGGAGGCGATATGAGAAAGTTCTATTTAACAACTGTTATTCTGGTGTCGATCGGTTTTGTGTTCGGCATTACGCTCTTTGGTTCAAGGGGCACCCTGGAACTCGATGTTCCAATTGTTGATATGAAGGGTAGGGTTGGTAAGTGTCAGGTGGAAATACTTGACCCTGATGATAATGTTATTGGCAGTACTTACCGTTTTGCATATATAAGTAAGGAGTACTACTCCTTGCCTATTAAGGTTACATTGAAGCAAGAGGTTAGCGATTACGACGTATTGAGAGTCAAGGTGACCTTTAAAAAAGAGACGCACATCTATTCACTACACCAGCTTCAGGACCGCATGGTTATCAAAATCCTTGGGCAAAATGAGTTTATCAAAGGAACCCCGATAAACTACCGGATTATCGTTTGTAACCAGCGTACCAACGAGCCGTTAAAAGGTGCTAAGGTGAAGATTACGCTCAAGACTGATAGCCAAGAGAAAGAAGTGTTCAAAGGTATTACCGACCGATCAGGTATTTGTAAGACTGATTTTGATATACCGACGGATATTGATAACGCTGATTTGGAGTTTGAAATATCGTCAGACATAGGCAAAGATACCTATGAGACAAGCATAAAGATGCTCAGTGGTAACCTTACCTATTTGGTTACTGACAAACCTATTTATCAACCTAACCAGACGATTCACATTCGAACGCTTTCTTTAGCAAAACCCGCTTTATCCGCAGTGCCTGGTAAGGGTGTTGTTTTTGAAATTGAAGACAGTAAAGGCAATAAGGTATTTAAGAAGACCATTGAGACCGACAAGTTCGGTACTGCCTATGTTCAGTTTCTATTAGCTGATGAAGTTAATTTTGGCAATTATACAATCCGTGCAATCCTTGACAATGAGAAGACTGAGAAGACAGTCAAGGTCGAAAAATACGTTCTGCCGAAGTTCAAAATCACGCTCAAGACAGATAAGGATTTCTATTTGCCAGGCGAGCGCATGGAAGGTGATGTTGATGTTCAGTATTTTTTCGGGAAACCAGTAAAACAAGGTAAGGTTAAAATCACAACCTTGCGTTATGATATCGGTTTTCAGAAAGAGGCAGTCATTGAAGGGAAGACCGATCACAATGGTATATACCATTTTACCTACGATTTGCCAGATTATTTTGTTGGCGAACCACTGGAAAAAGGAGATGCTTTCTTGAGGTTTGACATCGAAGTTATTGATAAGGCAAACCACAGCGAGAAGATTTCTCATAAAAAGAAAGTTGTCCGGGATATCATCAATATTTCTATTGTCCCTGAAGGTGGTTTCTTAAGACCGCAATTAGAGAACCGCATCTACGTGTTGGCAAATTATCCTGACGGTACACCGTGTATTGCTCAGGTAAATATCGAAGTTGATGGTAAGAAGATGGATGGTCAGACTGACGATTACGGAATCGCTGAGTTTGCGTGTACGCCAAAGAAATCGAGTACCATCATTAACGTTGAAGTCAAGGATGATAAGGGTGAAACAGCCCGTTTTGAAAAGGAATTCTCCCTGGCTATTGATCGCGACCAAATAATAATGAGGATGGGGCGTGGCATTTATAAGGTTGGGGATAATATTGACCTGCAATTCCTTACGACTAAGAAGACTGGACGCGTTTACTTTGATATTATAAAAGACAACCAGACCGTACTTACCAAATCGATCAATATCAAAGGTGGTAAGGGCGCTTACAAGTTGAATTTGACACCGGATATAACTGGATCTATCTGGCTTCACGCATACATTGTTACGCCGGGCAGTGATATAGTGAGAGATACAAGATTTTGTTATGTCCACGGTGCAAATGATCTTGCAATAGAAGTAAGTGGTGACAAAAAAGAATACTTACCTGGTGAAGATGGTGAAATAACCTTTATAGTGACTGATAAAAATGGTCGACCTCGCGTTGCTGCGCTCTGTGTGGCAATAGTCGATGAGGCAGTATTTGCCGTATCCGAGTTGCAGCCTGGCCTGGAAAAAGTCTATTTCATGCTGGAAAAGGAAATACTTGAGCCGCGTTACGAAATACATGGTTTTGAGCCAGCTGAGATTGTCAAGAAGCCGGGTATTCAACCGCGTGCGGAAAATGTTATGTTCTCCACGCTTACACCTAAAGAACCTTTTTCTGTGCACTATACCACGCCGCAACAAGTTGATGATAAGATAAAAAACACTTTTTATACAAGACTATCAAAAACACGCGACAATATCTATTCAGCAATTAACAAATACTATGCAAAACACAACCAATACCCAAAGAGCAGAGATGGCATAGAAATGCTGATTGAACAAGGTTTTCTCGATGAAGATGAACTCCTTGATCCGTGGTATCGAAGGTACCGTCTGACCACAAGCGGTGAGGATTTATCATGGTTTAATATTGTTTCGGCTGGTCCAGATGGCGTGTTTGAAAATGAAGATGACATCAATGAATGGTCAGTAGGCTGGGATTTTAATAATGATGGGATTATGTTACAGGCAGAAGAGAAAGCCATAATGCCGATGGTAGCACCGCGTGCTGCCGGCGCCATTGCTGACCGATCCGCAGTTGCGACTAAAGCTGGCAAAGCCAAGAAAGCCCCAGGTCCAAAAGAACCCCGGGTAAGAGAGTTTTTCCCGGAAACATTTGTGTTTGAGCCGGCATTGATTACAGATACAAAAGGCGAAGCGAGAATGTCAGTAACCATGCCTGATGTCATTACAACCTGGCGCATCACTGCGTTCGCTTCATCACAAAAAGGTGATTTAGGTTCGGTTTTGTCTCAACTCAAGGTCTTCCAGGAATTCTTTGTTGATATTGATCTGCCTATTGCACTTACTGATGGTGATGAGATCTCAATACCTGTTGCTATATACAATTACTTGCCAAAAGATCAGGAAATCAGACTTGTATTACAGGAAGAAGACTGGTTCGATATTCTTGAAAAGAGTGAGATCACCAAGGTACTGAAAAAGGATGAGGTCTCGGTTGTTTACTTCCCAATAAGAGTAAAACAGCTTGGGTATTTCTCAATCCTTGTGAGAGCCTATGGCGAAGTCAAGTCAGATGCGATCAAAAGGATGATTGCAATCCTGCCTGATGGCAAGCGGTTTGAAAATGTGTTGTCAGACCGGCTTGAAACAAAGGTCACAAAACAGGTAGCTTTTCCCGGTAATGCGATACCTGATGCAAATTCGATTATTCTCAAAATATTCCCGGGTATCTACTCGCAGATTGTCGATGGTCTTGATAATCTATTTGCCATGCCTTTTGGTTGTTTTGAACAGACTATATCGGTAACTTATCCGAACATATTACTGCTGGATTATATGCGTCAGACCGAACAAATCAAACCCGAAATAGAAATGGCTGCAGAGGAATACATAAGCATCGGGTATCAACGGCTTTTGTCTTTTGAAGTCAAGGACGGCGGTTTTTCCTGGTTTGGTGATGCGCCGGCAAACAGGGTGTTGACCGCTTACGGGTTAATGCAGTTCAATGATATGGCAAAGGTCTATGAAATCGATGAGCGCTTGATCGACCGGACTATCAAGTGGCTAAAAGACCAACAGAACGCCGATGGTTCCTGGACACCTGATCCACAGTATTGCCATGCTGAATCGTGGACCACAATTCAGAAAAATGAGATTCTGCCAACTGCCTATATTGTATGGGCATTGGGTGAGACTGGTGAAAGAGGAGGAGCTGTATCAAAAGGCATATCTTTCTTAAAAAAGAATCTCAGTGCGGCAAAAGACCCATACATGCTTGCCCTCGTTGCTAATGCATTCGTTGCAGTTGAGCCCAAGGGTGAAACCACCATGGAAGTTCTGAAAAAACTGGTTGGTATGGCTAAAAAGGAAAAAGATGCAGTTTATTGGGAATCAGGTATCCCGTCAATAACTTTTACCCGAGGTAAAGGAGCTGATGTTGAGGCGACCGGTCTTGCCACATATGCCTTGATCAAGTCAGGCAAATACAGTGACATCGTTACCAAGGCACTTACCTGGCTGATTAGAAACAAAGGTACTGGTGGCTTGTGGTATACTAGCCAGGGTACGGTTATTGCATTGCGCTCACTTGTTGCGGTTTTAGGCGGTACTGGTGAGGACATCGATGCTCAGGTTATTGTCAGGATCAATAATAAACAGGTGAAAGATTTGAAAATCAATAATGAAAATGCTGATTTAATGCATCAGATTGAGTTGACTGACTATATCGGTAAAGCTAATACTATTGAGCTCGAGGTTAAGGGCGAAGGTAATTTCATGTATGAGATAACCAGTGCCTACTATATACCGTGGAAAGACTTGCCGCGACCGGCCAAGCCACCATTTGTCATTGATGTTGAATACGACAGAACAAAGCTTTCAATAAATGACCTGGTGAATGTTGATGTGGCGATAAAGCTCATCCGACCAGGTACGGCGCAGATGGTCATGGTTGATCTGGGTATCCCGCCTGGTTTTGAGGTTCAGACTCCAACCCTTGATGAACTCGTCGGCAAAAAGATTCAGAAATACACCATTACCCCGCGTCAGCTTATTATCTATCTGGACGAAGTGAATTCAGCAAAGCCGGTTAGACTTTCCTACAGCATTAAAGCAAAGTACCCGATAAAGGCAAAGGTCCGTTCTTCACGCGTCTATGAATATTATAATACTTCAGATGAAGGCGTCGAACACCCGATCGAGATGAAGGTGACATTGTAGAATAGAAGAGATACTACGCGTAAGAGCCCAGGGTTGATTCAACAACCCTGGGCTCTTTTTTTGCAATACTGTTCGAGCTTGCCCATAGAATTTTATGTCCAATAAATCAATGAATTAAAACATACGGATATTTAGTTCTAACGGGGCGTGTCGAGAACATAGAAGTCGCACTATTTATCCCGCTTGTCATGTGTAATCTTTCTTTTTTATTACACTGTGGTGGAATGCGACTCATATTCCACTGGGACGCCTTACGCTTTTTGTCTGTCTACTGTTAAAAAATTTGCTTGACTTCTCATTTAAAATATTTATTATATAATAATGTTGGCATTAAAAAGTAGAATCAAAATAATCCTATTAATCTATTTAGAAAAAGAAAAGGAAAAAAATTGTTGAGGTTTGAAGATGCCTTCTGTTCATAAGCATAAAGATAAAACAAAAAAGGAATTAGAAGAATTACATCAGCGGGTTGCTGAGTTGAAAAAATCAGCAACCGAGCGCAAGCGGGTGGAAGAGGATTTGCGCAAGAGTGAGGAGAAATACAAAACCTTAACAGAAAATGTCAATGTTGGCGTATATAGAAATAGTGTTGGACCTAAGGGCAAATTTATCGAGGCAAACCCGGCGATTATCAAAATCTTTGGATATCAAAATAAAGAAGAGTTTCTTTCAATAAATGTCGCTGATTTGTATCAAAATCCAAAGGAAAGGAAAATTTTTAATGGAAAGATGTTAAGAAATGGATTTGTGAAAGAGGAGGTACTGCGGTTAAAGAGAAAAGATGGCACCCCATTTATTGGTTCCGTGTCAGCCGTAGCAGTAAAAGACGAAAAAGGTAGGGTAAAATATTATGACGGTGTTATCGAAGATATCACCAAGCGCAAGCGGACAGAGGAAGCGCTGCGTGAAACTGAAGAAAGGTTTAGAGCTGTCGCAGATAATGCTCTAGCGTGGATTTGGGATGTTGACGCCGATGGTTTATACACCTACGCAAGTCCTATAGTGGAAAAGATATTGGGATATAAACCCGAAGAAATTGTTGGGGTAAAACATTTTTATGAGCTATTCCATCCCGAAGACCGGAAAAAGCCCAGGAAGATGGCATTTGCGGTGTTTGCCAAAAAAAAGCCTTTCCGCGAATTTATAAACCGGAACATACACAAAAACGGCAAAACAGTCTGGCTCTCGACGAGTGGAATGCCCATACTTGATGAAAAAGGAAAACTTCTCGGATATCGAGGTGCAGATACAGACATCACCGAGCGCAAACGGGCAGAGAAAATCCAATTGGTATTATATAATATCGCCAATGCAGTGAATAAAACTGAAGATCTTAATGAGCTGTTCAAATCAATTCAAAATCAGCTCGGAACAATTATTGACACAACCAATTTCTATATTGCATTATATAATAAAGAAAATGATACACTTTTACTTCCATATTTCGTGGATGAAAAACATAAATTTAGGATAGTCCCAGCAGGGAAAACACTTACTGTCTATATAATAAAAAATGATAAACCACTTCTTGCCACTGAGGAATCTATTAAGAAATTGACCCGGGCTGGTGAGGTAAAAATGTTTGGAAAAATCCCAAAAGTTTGGCTTGGGGTTCCTTTAAAAACAGGAAAGAAAGTTATTGGCGCTTTGGTTATTCAAAGTTATACAGATGCCTCGCTATATGCTGAGAAGGATTTGGAGATTCTGAAATTTGTTTCAGAGCAAATTGCTATTGCTATTGAGCACAAGAGGGCACAGGAAGAACTTAAACAAAGTTTTGAGAAATTACGAAGAACCCTGGAGGAGACGGTCAATGCCCTGGCATCAACTACCGAAAAAAGGGATCCTTACACGGCAGGTCATCAACGACGAGTGACCCAGCTCGCCTGTGCTATAGCCAAGGAGATCGGTCTTGCAAAGGATCAGATTGAAGGAATCCGTGTGGCGGCTATTCTGCACGATATCGGTAAGATATATGTCGCATCCGAAATTCTCAACAAACCCGATCGATTGACTGAATCTGAATTCGGGATAATGAAAACACACCCCAGAATGGGTTATGATATATTGAAGCCAATAGAATTCCCCTGGCCCGTTGCTGATATTGTTCTCCAACATCATGAAAGATTAGACGGCTCGGGATACCCACAAGCGTTTAAAGATGGCGATATTCTCCTCGAGGCGAGAATCTTAGCAGTTGCTGATGTAGTGGAGGCCATGTCTTCGCACCGTCCTTACCGGCCGGCTTGTGGTTTGGAAGTGGTATTGGAAGAATTATCCAAGAATAACGGTATCCTTTATGATCCTCAGGTTGTGGGTGTCTGTTTGAAACTTTTTAAAGAAAAGGGCTTTAGGTTTAAGTGAATAAATTATTAATTTTGCGAATAATGATCGTTATTTGCATTTTAATAGGGATTTTATTTACTATTATTTTTGTTAATAGAATCGGATTGCCCTATAATACTGAAGGTAGGTTTTTTGATGCCAGCAGCGGGGTTGTCTATCATAAACAGGCAATATTAGTCTATGGTTTATTTATTGTGTTAGCCCTGGCTATATGCGTTATACTATTCTATTTTGAAAAGAAAATCAGGAATAATAAGGAAAAACTTCGAAATGATGTCCATTTGTTCCTAAATAACCATTGGATTTTGCTGATTTTCATTAATGAAATACTTTAATATTTATTCAAATAGGGGTCTGACATTTAATAAATTATGAATAAAATCAAATATGGTTAAGTGAGGCTGGATTTGGTTCAATGAAAATTCAATTCATGCCCTTATGGCGGTGGCTACTCACTACCGAATAAATTAAATAAAGAGAAATTGTCATTGCGACCCCGCACCAAAATCCCTCTCCCTTTGAAGGGAGAGGGCAAGGGTGAGGGTGAAAATTAATGACCCATTGACCATCTTTTTACTGTTCGAGCGAAGTCGAGAACATAGAAATCGCCTTACGCTTTCTTCTCCTTTTCACCGATTCTCCCTTTCTCCGTTTTTCTTTTTTCCTGAATCCGCCTACATCCATTGAATCAATAGTTTCACGGAAACTGTTGACAGATTCATTGTTAGACGTATAATCATTTCATGAAAAAGGAGAAGCCTGGTAAAGTTAAAGAACCTTCAGCAGTTTATGAGAACTGGAAAAATCATATTGCAATAAACCCTAAAATCAGGGGTGGTAAACCAGTTATTAAAGGTACACGAGTACCAGTGGAAATTATTCTCGGTTCATTAGCTGCTGGCATGGCCTTTAAAGAAATTTGTAGGTCATATTCAATAACAACTGCAGATATTCAAGCATGCCTGGCTTTTTCAGCTAAAATTCTACAAGAGGAAAAGTTCCTTGCGATTCCTCGTTGATGAATGTACACCAGTTGAGATAACTTCATTACTTCAATCAAAGAATTTTGATGTTTATGATCCGCGTTTCAAAAATTCACGCGGCATGGCTGATGCTGCAATTCTCAAATTAACCAGCAATGAAGAAAGAGTAATTGTAACGCGCGATTTAGATTTCAGTCTTATTACCGTCAACCCCGTTAGATAACACACATGTTCGAAGAACATAAGCATATTTGAAACTCATTATCTAACGGGGTCAAAAAACGTTGTATTTCACGGGGTAAAGGGCCTGCCCTATAGCAAGAGCGTATGGGGTGAGGGTGAAGATTGACTTTCTATTGTAAGTGAATACAATTTTCTACATGAAACATAATATTGGTGCACAAGACTATTGGGAGACTTGTTTTAAAAACATAGACCCAGATACCTATGATTTTTCAAAAAGCAAACCTGCTGACAGTCTTGCTGCTTTCTGCGATAACTACTTAGGACAAGGCGCTGCTGTTCTTGATCTGGCTTGTGGTGGCGGTCGCAATGTGCATTGGTCAAAGAACAGAACATCATTACGTTTGATCATACTGAAAATGGGGCGCGAGTCGTAGTTTGCCGATAGCAAACCAGGACCATAGTCATGTAATACTGGCAAGAATTGGGTAAGATTCTCACACTTGGTATTTTTCAATCCTGCGAAAGCTTGTATTTATTAAGAGCCAACTGACATGAGTAAAGTAGACATACCTATTTTGCGAAAACACACTGAGGAAGGGATAAGTTTAAAACATTCCCTGTTGAGTTTATTGGCGATACTGCCGCGCATTTGTTTTACCTATTGACCTCTTGGTCTGCATTGTGTATACTCCTTCTGGTATTTCTATTACCATAGGTTGACCTCCTTTCATAGGTATTAATACAGCCGGGGGTCCACCTATTCTTTCAAGAAGGTCGTGCATTACCAGATTTTTGATTGAACGACCCTGTTTCGGTAAGATTATTTTTGATGCAAATCGAGGTATTGACATTGTAACCAAAATAGGTTACAATTGTCATATAAAAAGGTTACAAAATTATGGACATTTCTAAAATTTTTAAATCAAAGACACGTAAGGCATTGTTTAGGCTCTATTTTACAAATCCAGATAAGGAGTATTATCTAAGAGAATTAGAACGCCTTCTTGATATTCCAGTGAGTATGATTCACAAAGAATTACTCAGATTAGAAGTTGACGGTATTTTTAGTTCCAAAAAGAAAGGCAATCTTAACTATTTTTATCTTAACAAAACCTATCCGTTATTTGAGGAATTGAAGAACATCGTATTTAAAACTATTGGAATACAAGCATTACTAAAAGAAACTTTAGAAAAATTAAAGGGTACAAAAGTTGCTTTTATCTATGGTTCTTTTGCTAAAAATGAAGAGAATGCTTCGAGTGATATTGATTTGTTTATTATGGGCAATATTGATGAAGATAAATTAGTGCCCAAACTAAGAAAATTAGAAAGACTTCTAAAAAGAGAGATAAATTATAGCTTATATACAAGAGAGGACTTCAAGAAGAAAAAAAGAGAAAGCAATTCATTTATATTGGATCTTGTTGAAAACCCCAAAATATTATTAATCGGAACTGCAGATGAATTATAAAAGGTTTATTGAAGAATATTTAGGAAAGGGGTTAATTAAAAAGCAGAAATCTGATTTTAGATCAGCCAAGAAATTAATTTTGCGTGCTAAAAAAGACATAAAAACAGCCAGAGCAAATTTGGAAATCGACGAAGGTATTGCATATACTGTTGCATATTTAGCAATGCTGCGAGCAGGTCGTGCGCTGATGTTTTTAAATGGGTTTCGTCCCGCCAACGGGTATCAACATAAAACAGTAGTAGAATTTATGTCTCAATTTTTAGGCAAGGAATTTAAACCGATCATTGAACGATTTGATACAATGCGAAGAAAACGAAATATTTTCACTTATGATGTTGATATTTCTATTTCAAAAACAGAAGCCGACAATGCCCTTGATACTGCTGTTAAATTTGTCGAGCTGGTGCAGAAAATTATTGAAAAGAAAAATCCGCAGAGAAAATTTGGATTTACAAAGAGAAAGAAGTAAAATACTAAAATGGAGGAGGATACCACCAGAGTATTCCCTTGACCTTCCGTCAAAAAATCTCTGTAATCAGTGAGCTTGCTCACCAACTTCCAGGCGAAGCATATTCCACTGGGACGCCCTACGCTTTTTTCTCCATTTCACCGATTCTCCCTTTCTCCGTTTCTTAGCATAGGGCACCGTCCCTAATTCCCAATTCCATAATGAGAAAAATTGTACTTGACTACAATAAAATTCTGGCTAAAATTGTAGTGTATGAATAAAAAATTAGTTTCACGGGACATATTCCCGCAGATAAAAAAACATCTCAGGGACAAAGAAATTACTGTTATTACTGGAGCACGCCAAACCGGCAAAACTACGTTGCTGCTACAATTGAAAGACTACTTAATAAAGGACAAGAAAATTTCTTCCAGTAAGATCAAAATTTTTAATTTAGATTTGATAACTGATCTTACATTATTGAGGGATCAGGCAGATTTCATTAAATACCTAAAGGATGAGTTAAGGATAAACAGGAATCTTTACATCTTCATTGACGAGGTCCAGCGATTAGAAAATCCTGGGGTGTTTTTAAAGGGAATATATGATTTAATGTTGCCGGTTAAGTTTGTGGTAACTGGTTCTTCATCGTTAGAAGTGAAAGCAAAGATTTCTGAGTCTTTAGCTGGCAGAAAGCGAATATTTAGTTTATACCCATTTTCATTCTGTGAGTTTTTATCTTTTAAAAACAATGCACTCTACAGACTTATTTCCAAGCCAAAAGCAATTTCGTCCTACCATCGAAGAGAAATTTTTGATTACCTATATGATTTTATCATCTATGGAAGCTATCCAAGGGTAGCATTGGAAGACAACAAGGAAGAGAAAATGCGATTTCTGGAGGAAATCTATTCAAGCTACATAGAACGAGACATAATTGGATTTATGAAGGTGAAGAGTCAGTTTGCATATACCAAATTGGTGACGCTTTTAGCCGGGCAGATCGGTCAGCTAATTAATCTCCATGAGATTAGTTCAACAATAAGGCTTAATCATCGAACCCTTGATAACTACTTATATCTTCTCGAAAATACATATGTTTTGGTACGTCTGAGACCGTATTTCACTAATTTAAGAAAGGAATTAACAAAAATGCCAAAGGTTTACTTTATTGATACTGGATTAAGGAATTTCGCCTTAAAGAATTTTGCAGCGTTTGAAGACAATCGAGATAAAGGCTCTTTGTTGGAAAATTTCTGTTTTTCATCATTAGTAAAGATATGGAAAGGGTCTATATACTTTTGGCGAACAAAAGAGAAAACAGAAGTTGATTTTCTTGTCAAAGATATGTATGGTAACATCATACCCATTGAAGTAAAAGCTCAACGATTAGCAAAGCCAGTAATATCTCGGGGATTTCAATCTTTTTTAAAGAAATACAGGGTTAAGAAGGGATATATTGTGAACCTGGATTTAAAGAGCAAAGTAAAATTGAATGATACTATTATTGAATTCATTCTACCTTACGAAGTACCATTTCTGATTAAGTAAATTACCTACGCTTGATTCTCTACGCCCTAAATTTATCCCGCCCGTCGAAGATATCGCTATAGTATCGAGAGAAACGAGATGAAGTATTGAGATGTTGAAAATATCGCTATAGTCTCGAGTCTAACGAAGTTAGAGAGAGGAATGTAATGAGATGCCATGTGTAATCTGTGCTATGGGATTGTGATTGACATTTGTCATTTGCAATTTCTTTCCTCTTTTCCCATCTTCCTTTCTCTTTTTGCTGTCCCTTTTCTTACTGGTCCTCTCACCTTGTTCGAGACAGGCGAGTTTGTCGAGAACATAGAAATCGCCTTACGCTTTCTTCTCCATTTCACCGATTCTCCCTTTCTCCGTTTCTTAGCATAGGGCACCGTCCCCCTATCTCTATCTCTTTACTGTTCGAGCGAGCGCAGCGAGTCGAGAAGCTCCGTTTTTAACAGGGGTAGGGGCTTTCCTCCAGAACCGATGGTTTTTTACGGAACCAGAGGTCAGTTCCGTTAAAAACTCTTGAAATCATGAGAGGAACAGATTGCAATCTACGGCACAACAAGGTTAATAGGTTCTAATCTACGTAACAACGTACTTGACAAATTTAATCTACGATTTATAACAATAATCGTAGATATTGACCAAAAGAGGAGATTGAAATAAGATTACGTAGATTTATTGAAAGGAGTAAATGACAAAACAATTAATTCCGCAAGCAATCATTGAGAAAAAAATTCTAATGATTCAGGGACATAAGGTAATGTTGGATAAGGATTTAGCTGAACTTTATGGTGTAAAAACTAAAATGTTAAATCGAGCAGTTAAAAGAAATATCCAGAGGTTCCCTGAAGATTTTATGTTCAGGTTGACCAAACAGGAAACAGAAAACTTGAGGTTCCATTTTGGCACTTCAAGTTGGGGTGGAAGAAGATATTTACCTTATGCATTCACTGAGCAAGGTGTGGCAATGCTCTCCAGTGTTTTGAATAGCGAACGTGCCATCCATGTAAATATTGCCATAATGCGTGCTTTTGTGAAGTTAAGGCGTATTCTTTCTACGCACAAAGAACTCGCAGGTAAATTGAAGGAATTAGAGAGAAAAATAGCAAAACATGATGAAGAGATTCAGACAATCTTTGAGGCAATCCGTCAGTTGATGGCTCCGCCGGATAAACCAAAGGGAAAAATAGGATTTGTTAGAGAAGGTAGTAATGCGTCCTTTAAGCGCTATAAACGTTCAAAACGAACTAAACGTCACAAATACCCCTGACCCTTTTCTTACTCTTCGAGTGAGCGCAGCGAGTCGAGAACATAGATGTCGCCCTATTTATCCCGCTTGTCATGTGTAATCTTTCTTTTTTATTACACTGTGGTGGAATGCGACTCGTCCTACCTGTCCCGTAGCGTCAGCGTACGGGGTGGAGTGTGCA
>JAUWCU010000118.1 GCA_030609135.1 Candidatus Stahliibacteriota bacterium
CACCGTCTCGAATTCTCAATGTTCGATTTTCCAATTCCGTAGTGGTCGAGCTTGCTCGACAGCCATTTGCAGAGTAAACTCTGCCACTACTATTATTTCCCGTTTCCGTAGTGGTCGAGCCCCGTAGCTCGAAGAGCAGCGGGACACCGATACTCCGTCACTCCGATACTCGTTTAATCCGTTTAGATCGTTAATAGCGTTTAAAGCGTTAGAAATTTAGAAACCGTGCGCAGCATTCACAACCGCTACGAAGTAGCCTCAACCGCCCGTAGGGCTCTCTACCGCTGCGAAGCAGCCATACCTCTTGTCTCCAATACTCTCTATTTCACGTAATACACTCCGTCATATATATATTGAGCAGGTCCTTCTAAGTACAGTTTGTCCTTTATCGTAACCATTAATTCGCCACCCCTGGTTTTACACGTGATAGGTGATTGTGTAATAAATAATTTCGTGGCGATGTAAGCCGAGGACAGAACACCGCTGCCGCAGGATAACGTCTCGTTTTCAACGCCACGTTCATAGGTTCTAACAAAGAGCTCGTTATTTTCGACTTTGACAAAGTTGATATTTGTACCATCAGGTTTGAATGCCCGGTGATTACGGATTTCTCTGCCAAGTTCCAAAATATCCAATCCTTCGAATGTATCAACAAATATAACACAGTGGGGCACACCCATTCTCAGGAAATTTGCTCGATACTTCTTACGTTTGAGTGTGAAACTGAAATTCAGCTTAATGTCAACTGGAAGCTGCACCTCAATGCTGACATTACCATTCCTGTAATAAAAACCAAGTGGTCCAGAATCGGATAAGAACTTACCCTTATCTTTTATCAACCCAAGACGAAAGGCGTAACTCACTATGCAGCGTGCACCGTTAAGACATATTGCTGCTTTGGTGCCATCTTTGTTATAGTACCTCATGGCAAAAGGAAAATCGTTAGATTGTTCTACAAGAAGAACACCATCTGAGCCGGCACCCAGATGGCGATCCGCCATTTTTTTTACGAATTCCGGTATATCCTTATCAGTGACCACTTCGTTTATCAACCTATTATAATTGTTGATCAATAGAAAATCATTGCCCGACCCCTCCATTTTTGTGAAGAAAATAGGTTTCATTTTTTTCCTTTCATTATCTTAATATACCTCCAGAAATAGATCCCAAAAGATCCTGCTATTGCTGGGATGGAAAAATACAGCAATATCTCTCCGAGTTGCCGGAGATCTATTGTGAATGCAAGAACAACCGCTCCTAATAGAGCCCCGGTAATTTTACCCACCACATTGGATTTGAGAACTCTCGATTTATGCGTTATGATGATTAAACCACCGATGAGGATCAAGATATCTCTCACTACTATGATGACCACGCCCCACAGGGGGATTAATCCAAGGAGAAACAAAGTTATAACAATAGTGATTAATGATATTTTATCGCATATTGGATCCAGAATTTTACCAGCTTCAGATTCCTGATGGAGTTTCCGCGCCAGGAAACCATCAACCGCATCTGAGCACAGAGATACCAGCATAACTATGAAAGCAGTATACCGTTGATTAGTGATGAGGAAATACACAATAAACGGCAGCAGGATAAGTCGCGATAATGTTATCACATTGGAGATTGTTAATAAGCGATTATTGTATTTCACGATCCCTATCCCCTGATTTTATGAGTATACAGCAAAACACACGGTTCATTTTTGCTGTCTTCTCTCTAAGAATTCAGCTGCGTGTTCCATTGTTTTCTCGGTTATTTCCTTGCCACCTAACATCCTGGCGATCTCTAATTTTCTTATTTCACCATCTATTCGTGCTACTTTTGCAAAGGTTTGTTTTCCCTTGATTTCTTTTGTGACGAGAATATGGTTGTCCGCAAAAACAGATATTTGCGGCAGATGTGTTATGCATACAATCTGGTGCTTTTTGCTTATTTTAGCAAGCAAAGAACCTACTGCCTCAGCAATTCTGCCGCCGATACCGGTATCAACTTCATCGAAGATAATTGTTGGAATTTTATCTGCTTCAGATAGTACGGCTTTTAAACTCAAGCTTATGCGTGATATCTCACCGCCTGAAGCTATTTTTCTCAAGGGCTTCAGGTTTTCACCAGGGTTAGTTGAAATGAAAAACTCCACGTCATCCTTGCCGGTTTCATCCATTTCCTTATCCGCAATCCGAATCTCAAAACGGGCTTTTTTCATACCTAATTGAAATAACAATTCGAGGATTTTTTTTTGGAGCGTGACCGCCGCGCTGCGCCGTCGTTCGGTAAGTTGTTGTGTTTGTTTATTCAGGATGGTTTCAGTATTCTTGATGCGTTCCTGTAATTTTTTTATCGTTTCATCTTGAGTTTCGATTGTCGTCAAATCCTTCCTCAAATTCCCAAGATAATGATTTATTTCCCGGAGTGTTTTGCCGTACTTTTTTCGTATTTTATTTATTGTTTCCAACCTATCCTGGACAAAATCCAGGCGTTCCTGGGAAAATTCAATTTGGCTGTGATAGCTGCTCAATTCGCGGTAAATGTCATCGATAGAGGAAACTATTGCCGTTAACTTCTCATCCAGGTTGAGCAACTTTTTATCATAGTTACATAGTTCATCAAATGACTTTTTTGCCTTAGCTGCACGTTCTAATAATGAATTTTCCTCCTCGTAGAGGTTTAATATGATCTCACCAGAAAGCAGAGAGCGTTTCTCGCTGCTCGTGAGCAAATCTTTCTCAGCGTTCAATTCTTCTTCTTCACCAGGCTGGAGATCGGCTTTTTCGATTTCGTCGATTTGATATTTCAGATAGTCGATCTTATCATCCTTTTGTCGAATTTTCTCAAGCAGATTCTGGAGTTGCTTGTGCGCTTGTCGGTATCCGTGAAAATTATTTGCGTATTCGCTCTTTACATCCCCGATATCAGCAAACGAATCAAGCAGCAAGAGATGGTTCTTTGCAAAAAACAGGGACTGATTCTCATATTGCCCGATAAGATCGACCATTTCACGCGCGATTTCCTCTAATAGATTCACGCTAACTATCTGATCATTGATATAGGAATTCTGTCGTTTACCTTTTTCGATTTTTCTCCGGATAATCAAATCATCTTCAACATTAATACCCGATTGTTTCAGCCTTTCAGTTATTGCCGGCTGGATACCGAACACGCCGGTTACTTCGGCATAGTCCTTGCCGCTTCGGATAAGTACTTGCTCCATCCTGCTGCCGCACAGTGTCGCAATCGCCTCGACAATCATACTTTTTCCGGCACCGGTTTCTCCGGTTACAATGGTTAACCCTTTGTCAAATTCTATTGTTAGCTCTTCCATTAAAGCGAAGTTCCTAACCTTTAACAGTTTAAGCATCCGCGCGACCTCCCCACTTCATCTTTTCGCGGAGCGTACTGAAAAATGTTGTGTGCAGTGGTTTGATCAACTTTACATGATAATTTGCCTTTCGGAACTTTATGGTCTGCCATTGACGAATGTTCTTGCTACGTTGACCATCAGCGACCAGGGCTGCTTTGCCTTTTTTGCCGATATTTATTTCAACGAGACTATCTGGCGGTAAAACAATAGGTCTTACTGAAAATGTATGCGCCGCAATGGTCGTTACAATAATTGATTCAGTATGGGGCAGGAGCATAGGTCCACCAGTGGCGAGCGAGTACGCTGTTGAACCAGTGGGCGTTGCGATTACTACACCATCAGCAATGAGTCTGCAGATATGTTCTTTATTGATCGTTACTGAGAACTCTACAGCTCGACCAGGTTTGCGCGTGATTATCGTAATGTCGTTAAGACCAAAAAGAGAACTGCGGTTAAACAGCGCCTGGATGACCATTCTATTCTCAAACACATATTTGCCGTTTTTTATTTCAATTAATGTGTTTGATAATTGCGCAAACGTCACGTCGGTAAGGAAGCCCAAACCGCCTGAGTTCACACCGAGGATTGGTATCCCCTTTTTTCCGTATATGTGAGCCGCGTTGAGCATGGTGCCGTCACCACCCAATGCGATGATGAAATCAGGTTTGTTTGAGGTTGAAAAACCGTGGTTTGCAAGCAATTCCTTGGCCTGCTTCAGGATTGCTGTTGCGCCGCGTTTCCGCGCATTAATTAGTATTCTTACTTTTTTCATCTTTTAATTTCCCGATAAAAAGATAGCGATATTTTCCAAATTGATCTCGTCTAAAAGAAAATTGGTCATAGCCGTTAGTCTGCAGGAATTCCTTGATTGTGATAACCGTATCCTCATCTATTTCGAGCGCCACGATACCGCCAGGGTTCAAATACTCAGCAGTTTGTTGCATTATCAATTTAATGAATTGTATGCCGTCTTGTCCGCCGTCGATTGCCAGCATAGGTTCAAAATCTCGTACACTCTTAGGCAAGGAGTGTAGGCGTGAACTGGGGATGTATGGTGGATTTGATATTATCAAATCAAATCGGGTGTTCACGCCGTCGCAAATACTGCATTGCAGCAGGTGAATCCTGTCGGTTAAACCAAATTCTTTAATGTTTTCCCGCACGCAGCGAATTGCTTTATCAGATATATCAGTAGCAACGATATGAACGTCAGGATAAAGATGAGCCAGGGCTATGGATATTGCACCGGTACCAGTACCGATATCAAGAATTTGTTCGGGAACAAAATCTATGAGCTTTTCGATTAATTCAATAAAATATTCTGTTTCAAAACGTGGAATAAAAACCCCGGGATAGATGCGCAATGAATAATCCATGAAATGCATCCTTTTCGTTACGTATTCAAGGGGCATACCGTTCTTTAGTTGTATTAGTTTAGCGTGCAGAAGCTGCCGCGACTCTTGGTCTATGGAATCGTTCAGGTAAATCTCGAATCGAGGCTTTTCCAGTAATGAAGCCGCGATCAATTCAGCTTCGCCTCTTGAGACTGCCAGTTCTTTAACTACCTGGGCTACTATTTCTCTCATTTTTTTTGAGACCATCTATGATTTCATCAAGGTCACCCTCAAGGATTGTGTCTAATTTGTACAAACTCAGTCCAATTCGGTGGTCAGTAAGTCGATTCTGAGGATAATTATACGTGCGAATTTTCTCGCTCCGCTCACCTGAGCCGACCTGCTGGCGTCTTTCCTGATCGATTTCAGCTTGTTGCTTTTCGCGTTGAATCGCGGCAAGTCTGGCACGCAGTATTTTCATTGCCTTTGCACGATTCTTGTGCTGGGAGCGTTCGTCCTGACAACTGACAATCATACCCGAAGGTAAGTGCGTAATCCTTACTGCTGATGAAACCTTGTTCACGTTCTGACCGCCATGCCCGCCAGCCCGAAAAGTATCGACCCTTAGGTCATCTGGGTTAATTTCGAACTGGGCTTCTTCGATTTCTGGAAGCACCGCTACAGTTACTGCGGAAGTGTGTATTCTGCCACCCGTTTCAGTAACCGGTACACGCTGTACTCGGTGGGCGCCCTTTTCAAAGTGTAATAACCCAAATGCATTTTCACCAGAGGCGAGGAAGATAATTTCCTTGAAACCACCGATATCACTGGAATGCGAGGACAGGACTTCATATTTCATGCCCTTTTTCTCAGCGTATTTGGCGTACATTCTGAAAAGGTCAGCGACAAAAAGAGACGCTTCATCACCACCAGTACCAGCTCTGATTTCAACAATGCAATTTTTCCGATATTCTTCATATTGAGGATTTGATAATTCTTCGATTTCGTTTTCAATGGATGTTAGACGTTTTTCCAGGTCATTGATCTCATGCCGGGCAATTTCTTTCATCTCTTCATCACTAGCCAGGATTTCCTTTGCCTCGGCTATTTCTTTTCTGGTCTTGTCGAGTCTTTTATATTTTCGCATCAGTTGTTCCAGTTTCTTATATTCCTTGGAGATAACTGCGCATTTTTTGTGATTATTTATGATCTCAGGTGACACCAAAAGGTCACTTAGCTGTTTAAGCCTATTTTCCTGTTCCTGGCGGTTTTTCAAAAATGTACTCCTGAAAATAAAAGATGTGTTATTCCATAGAACGTCTTTGGATATTATAGGTTCCTTATTTATCTATCTACCGAATTTCTCCTTCAACGCTATGTATCTTAGATATTCATCCAGATCTTCAACCGCTTTGATTGTCAAAATATTATCCTGCAAAGTCATAAGTTTTGCCTGTTCGAGGTTTTTAATATAATGCTGGATCTTCTCTTGTTCAATCCCCGTAATATGATTGATGTTTTCATAGGAGAAATCAGCAATCTCAATACCGGCATCGGTTCTTTTGCCGGTTTCTTTCGCTTTGGTAATGATGTATGCAACAATCCTGCGTTCCTCGCTCTTAATGGTTAGTAATCTGATCTGCTCATCAGTCGTTCTTAGCCGGCGCGAAAGGGTTTCCAGAACATATTCAATCAAAGGGTTTTCCTTGATTTTAGACTTGAAGGTCTCCTTATCGATTACCAGAAGAGATACCGAAGAAGCGGCACTAGCACCAGCAGAACGCGGTGAGCCATCAATGATTGCCATTTCCCCAAAGAAGTCACCATCTTTCAGTACTGCAAGGACCTTTTCATCACTACCACTACCTTTGGTGATTTTAATTTTACCTTCACGAATAAGATACATGACCTCGCCCTTGTCGCCTTCGTCAAACAAAACTTCACCTGGTTCGAGTTTCTTCTCCATTCCTTCAACCATACATCCTCCTTTTTTCTAATAATTGTACCGAAAATGCGAATAAAGTCAATATCCCGCTTTAATGTCCTCCCTACGCTCCAAAGTTCCAAGCTCCAAGAACCAAGGAACAAAAAAAGATGAGTAATAAAGTCAATAGGTCATTGGGTCATTAAAAAAATCTCCGATACACCGTTACTCCGATACTCAGTTATACTCTCTACCTCCTGGTTATTAAGTTACTAAGTTATCAGTTACTATTTTTACTGTTCGAGCTTGCCCCGTTAGAACTTATACTATAAGTTCTAACGGGGCTTGTCGAGAACACACATTAAGGTACGTTCAGACCGTTCAATGTTTCTCCGATACTCCCTTACTCCATTACATTCTTTCTCCAGCCGAAGGCGTGTCTTCAATCCGCTTTTTGCGGATGTGTCTTCAGCCAAAGGCGTATCTTCAGCGTCAGCGTGACTCCCTACACTCTACTTCCTATTTATTCCCCTGCCCCGTAAGATGTAAATCATACGGGGTCATTGCGAGCGAAGCGCCTGCCCCGTATAATGGCAAAGCTATTATATCGGGGTCATACCCTGGCTTGACCAGGGTATCCAGTCCTTTTATGTCCGGCCCTCCAACAGCTCACTCGCATTCACAAGTTCGAGATGCTCAATTCTGCAATCAAATACAGGATTTGGGTAAAATTCGCACAAAATAGAATGAAACCCCTCGATAAACTCGGGGTCCTCAATTCTGCAATCAAATAAGGAATCTCTCACTCGCATTCACGAGTTCGAGATGCTGAATTCTGCAGTCACATCAGAGATTTCAAAGAACATTAAGGAAACCCCTCGATAAACTCGGGGTCCTCAATTCCGCAATCAAATGTAAAATTTGAGCGGAATTGGGACGCGCCTGAAGGGATTTGAACCCCCAGCCTACGGATTCGAAGTCCGTCGCTCTATCCGGTTGAGCTACAGGCGCATTGTGGCACAACACTTTGCGGCGACACCCATCTTCCCACAGCAAAGTTGGTCCACTTTTGGTCCAA
>JAUWCU010000109.1 GCA_030609135.1 Candidatus Stahliibacteriota bacterium
AGCAATGAAATTTCATCAGTTTTCACGAGCCCCGTTTAAATACTAATTTCAGTATACCAAAAACATTTTGCTATACCTTTATTTAACGGGGCGAGCATAAATGCTCTACTCCAGTGAAAAATGACTTTTTCAACAGCCTGATTGACTAAATGCTTGATATTACCAGGCAGAAATGTTAATAGTTATTACTAAGCGGAAATGTTAATTATTTACGATTGCGGAAAAGGAATTTCTGTGATATTCTCTTTTAAAAAGGAGGATATCGCAGGTGAAAAAAGAGAAGTTATTAGTGACCAAAAAAGACATTAAACGATTCTAGGTTTTAAAAGATGTTATTGAGAAGAAGCTAAAAAGTACAGAGGCGGCTCAGTTGCTCAATCTCAGCATCGTTCACGTATCAAGATTCAAGAAGCGATTGCTCGCTGATGGATTTGAGGTCTTATATAATTCGTATTATCATTACCTTCTTTTGTTACTGATGATCAATGTTTTTTCCTAAAAAAATAATTTTTTTGTTTATTTCCTTCTCTTTGAAAACCATACGCAGAAAATAGACACCATTCTGTACCCTTATACCATCATTATCTCTGCCATTCCAGACCAGCGATCCAGAAATTGGGACTAAGTCTCGCACTAATCTTCCTGACTGAGAATATATCTTTAAAGATATAGGTTTTTCAGCAGTAGAGATAGTCGTCGCACCATAAAATGGATTTGGGTGTATAATCACTTCTGAATGTATTCGCTCACTCTCTCTTCTTTCATCAACAATCGATTGTGTGACATATGCGAACTTCACTGCCAGGTTTGTATTATCTTCGTAAATAATATAAGGATAGTTATCTGTATCCATGATCAAAGCAGACTGCCGACCCACATCACCGTCATTATCCACGACTTCTATTTCCCATGAAGAACCGTTCCACCTTGTTAGTTTAAGGCAAGACTCAGTAATAGAATAATATGAGATATGGGGATAGTTATTACCATCGATAGCAATACTGGGATCAATCCCTGTATTCCCATTGTTATCCACCACTTCCGTGTGCCAAGTGGCACCATCAAAATATCCATATTTCAAACAATTGGTGCCGTCAAGATACCGGTATGCAATATGGGGATAACCAAAGGTGTCAAGTGCCATTGAGTTAGTGTAACACGGTGAATTTGGATCCACAGTATCTGGATGCCAGTTTGCACCATCATAAAAAGTAACCATACAATTTTGAGAACTACCCTGATTACTGACAATAGGGTGATCCAGATTATCTAAAACCATATCATCTGTCTCTACAAGATCAGGGATGATTTGGCTCTGCCAGTTGCTGCCATTATAATAAAGATATGTCGGGTTCATATTGCCGGTAAGTGCGGCAATATGTGGATAATTATCCTGATCTACCCTAATATTGCAACAATATCCTGCAAACACACCCAAGGTATCCAAGGGTTCTCTGTGCCAGTCTCCATCATAATATGCATAATAAAGATCAGTGTTAAAACTCCAAATATCAACTGAGCGACAATAGACAATATGAATACGTCCAAATGAATCAATTGTAATATCATTATCTATTCCAGCTCCAGCAGTGCTGTCAACAGTCTCTGCACTGTAAGTACCATAATCCCACACGCCATGTCTTAAAACAACATCATCCTCACTGGTGCCCCTATCATATGCAACATGTACCCTTGCACTGTCATCTATTGTTATGCTGGTACCAAAGGCAAAGGTCCATATTGGTGCATCTATTACTTCAATATTCCAATCATACGCCAACAAAAACATTGGAAGCACCAGAAGGGAAAAAAGTGAAACATAGGCTCGTCGCGTAGACATTATACACCCCCTTATTTGTTTTAAAATTCAGTAGCGAACCACAAAATATTGTATTACGAAATTTCACCTTTGTCAACCCTTTTTCGCTTGTGTGATATCACCAAGCAGAAAGGTCCATCGTCAGCGCCGCCGTATGCCCAAAGCCGGCCTTTTGGTGCAAATGGACTCCTCGCAGCATCACTGGCTACTACAGATCAAAGAAAAATGGTGGCTCATTGCGATGATTGACGATGCGACCAATGATAATACTATCCAAGTCCATGGTCAGACCGTGCAAACCCCACCTTAAAAAGGAAAAAAGCATAGAAAAATTACTTAATCAAAGAGAATATCACGTGGTACCAGTACGGAATATTTATCGCCCATCTGCTAACCATCCATGGAGGAAATTCGTCTATGGAAAACATAAGGTACTTGAAAAAAAATTATGCTATACTCAAAATTAACATTTTGCTTTAGTAATAACATCATTGACTAAGTGTGCAGGTAGCATATACTTAATCTATGATCTCGCTGTGGGTTCTTTTGTTCATCATTGCCAACCAGGGGGTGGTTATCGTTGACAATGTCTGGTTTTATGAAGGCGATCTTAAAACAAGGGTTATAAATACTGGCGATATAATTGAAATAATCGGTCATTTAGACAGCCGGGTCAAGGTTAGAATTGATGGTGTGGTCGGTGAATTATCAAGCGGTGTTCTGATCGATTTTGATGAGGAGGTTGCTGAAGATAGACTCTTCATATTTGCCCGGGGATATTATGACCAGGGAGAATTCGAAAAAGCAGCTGTGCTTTTTGAAACATTCATCGATTATTTCAAGTGGTCAGAATACCTTGCTGAAGCACTTTACTATTATGGCATGTCCAAAGAAGAATTAGCAACTAAGGTCAGTCGAGCCGATACTCTAACTGGATTTTTGTTCAATGAGCGATACAATATCTGGTATTATTCTGGTGATGCCTATATTGAAATCCTTGAGGATTTCAGCGAAACGAAATTTGCGTCAAAGGCATCATATCGTCTTCTTCATATCCTGCGGATGAACAACTTACCCTGGAACGATTCAGTCCCGCTGATCCTGGAGGAATTGAAGATGTGGGAGGAGTTCGCGGCAAACTGCGAAACCAGTGATGAATATGTTCCTGCCTTGCTCGAGCTTGGATATTTATATCGAGTTTTGTACGAGATAACCGAGGATATTAAGTATCGAAAAAGCGCTACGCAGATTTTTCAAAGGGTCATGGAAGAGCAGCCGAACTCCAGCTCTTCAGCCCAGGCAAAAGTCCATCTTTACGAACTAAAAAAGGGCGAGAATATATATAAATACTAAAGAAAAGAATTTGGTAATTGAGTAACTGAGTTATTAAGTTATTGAGTAATTGACTATAATTTCGCCAGTAAGTTTGCGATAGCTGTTTTTGCTTCGTTGCTGCGAAAACCCATGATTCGTGCAGAGCCGTTGTATTCTTTAGAAATTCAGCTCAAGGAAGTAGTTGAGAAATTCTCTAATGACTATTGTGGCGGGTACGGCCAGGAGAACCCCCCAGAATCCAAATATCGTACCACCCAGAATAAGGGCGATCATTACGAAAACCGGGTGGAGGCGTGAAGATTTCCCGATAATGATTGGACCAAGGAAGAAGTTCTCAAGGAGTTGTTCACCGACATATACCGACGCAATTTTGAGCAAATTAACTGCGGGTGATGGACTCAATAACCCAATCAAGATAGCCGGTATGAAACTTAGAACATACCCGATGTTGGGGATGAGATTGCAGATGCCAGCGATTAACCCTAAAAGCAGGTAGTACTTTATACCAAGGATCCATAATGAAAATCCGACGGTGAAACCGACGATAAACATGAGCAACAGGGAACCGCGAAAAAAGCGCGCCAGGGAAATGTCGAGACGACTGAAGAACTCGTTCATGCGTTTTTGATCCCTGATATTGAAAAGGTTTTGTACCCATTTGACTATTTTTTCCCGGTCCGCAAGGAAGAGATACGCAGACAACGGTATGAACACGAAATTGTATACTATTACAATGATACCACCAATGCCTTTGCCAATTTGCCCGAATGTCCGGAAGATACCGCTAACTATATTAGTTAAATGCGATGTTATCGTATTAGCAATAATATTAGGGTCGATTTCAATACCCAACTCAAGGAGTTTGTTTATGACCGCACCTGATGATATTTGAATTTGTTGGATTGTATAGGGTATTTTTTCAATAAGGATCTGCAATTCACTTACAATACCTGAAACCATGAGAAAGAAAAGAAGTGGGAAAATCGCAATGATCGGTAACAGGAATATCAAAATGGCAATGGCCCTTGGTATTTTTCTCTTTTCAAGAAATCCAACAAAGGGTGCAAGGATATAAGCAAGACCAGCACCGATGATAAAAGGGATCAGGATAGCGAAATAGTGAAGGACAAAAAACAGAAGGAAAAAGAAAATAGCGAGGATGAATAAAGGTCGGATATCATTATTGTGTCGGTAAGACCAAAGCAAGACGATGATGAGCAGTAAGAGCCACAACGGCGAAAAGGTTTTTGAAAGGATGATAAAACCCGCAAAGAGTAATACTGATATATAGAAAACGACTTTTTGCATTGGATAATTATACCATTTATCACGGCAAAATCAAGGCTTGACTTTGGGGTTCCTTTGTGTAAAATAGCTTATGAAAAAAGTGATAAAATACCATATATTGCTGATAATGCCACTCGTCGCAGCAATCCTTAGTTGTTCTTTTGAGAATCAGACTTTGGTAACCATCGATGGTGAGAAGTACACTGTTGCTGATTTCAAGGGGACTCATGAATTCCTTACCACTGAAGATTCTTTGCAGCGGGTGAAAAAAACTGATGATTTCATCAACCAAATGTTAATTATCAAAGAGGCACAGGCAAGGGGTTATGACCAAGACCAAATTGTGCAGGTTGCTTACGAGACTCATAAGAAAGAAATAATCAGCCGTGGCTATTATGAGGCGAATGTTGTGAACAAAATTAAGGTTTCCAACTCACAATTGAGGAAGGCGTACGCTAAAATTGTTGATCAGTATCACATTGCCCAGATAGTTGTTGCCGATGAATCACTCGCCCTTTTTATTGAACAAGAACTGAAAAAAGATGTCCCCTTTGAGTCGCTTTTGCATTTATCTTTGGACACAATAACTGAAAATGGCGACATTGGAGTTTTCTCGGCTATGTCCCTACCACCTGAAATGATGGATCAATTCAGAAAAATACAAATTGGCAAGACAACCAAAGCTATAAAATTTGGGGAGTTCTATTATCTTTTGAAAATACTCGAGCACACAAAAGCGGATTCACCAGCGTTTGAAGAAATCCGCAACGAACTTGAGACAAATCTGAAACGTGAGAAAATCATGGAACAAGGTGAGAAATTTATTCAGACACTAATCGAAGATGCCGAGATCGAGTACAATGACGAAGGTTTAAAAGCTCTTTTGAAACCCGATTCTCTAATCACTGAAGCTGATCTCAACATGCGGGTTATCACGAAGTACGATACCTCATTCGTCCTCGTTAAGTCGATAAGAGATGCAGTTATGTATCAATATCGGCAGTCGTTCATAGACCCTAAAATATTGATTGAACGCGTCCTCATCCCGGACCTCATCTACGAAAAGGCATTAAGGGTTCAATTTGACAAGAATATCGAGATAAAGAGAAAGCTTAAAAACGCCGTCGGGTTGCTTACTTACCAAAAATTCTATTCTGATGAGGTTTTGGAAAAAGCATCGGTGGATTCTATGGAAGTTGTCAATTACTGCAACGAGCACGTAGATGAATTCAATGAGCAGAAGTTAAACGAAGTCTTTTTCAAAATTAGAGGACAGTTGCGCAACACTAAAATTGATAGGATACGCAAGGATATCTATGAGCAATTGCGTAACAAGTACGAGGTTGTTGTAAACGAGTCGGTTTTTGAGAAATTGCTCGAGGAGACAAAGTGAAGAAAATAATTTTATTTATTATACCGCTGCTTATATTATCCTGCAAAGAACCGCAAGATATCGTTGTTAGAGTTGACGGTTCGACGTTAACCAAAGCCCAATTCGAGAAATACATTCCGGCAACAGAGTATAAGAAAATACCTGAAGACAAATTGAAAGAATTCTTCGAGAATTGGGCAGATCAGGAAATACTGTATTTGGAGGCAAAAAAACAAGGGATAGATCAGGAAGATTCTATTAGCCTTGTTATTGAAGAATACAAAAAGAACATTGTGGCAATGGCACTGGTCCAGAGAGAATTTCGCGACAGCACAGTGGGTGAAGTTGAGGTCAGAGAGTATTTTGACAAACACGAAAGTGAATTTCTTTATGCCGTAAAGCTAGCGCAAATCGTGCTACGCAGTTACGAAAGTGCCCAGCAGACTCTTGAAGAGATCAAGGCTGGAGCAAATTTCCTGAAGCTGGCTCGGGAACGTTCCCTGACCAGGATGGAAAATCCCGATGATCCTAAGGTTATCACCGAGTTTCTTTATCGTGGGACAATTTCCGACTATGGGACTGAAGAGATCATCTTCAACCTGAAGGTGGGTGAGGTTTCTGAGATAATTCCTTATATTCAGGGTACCCACTTGATAGTTAAGTTGGTCGACAAAAGGAAAGTCTATGCTAAAGCCGACTATAATAAATATAGCTCAGCAATCTACAACTATCTTTTGCAGAAGAAGTACCAGGGTTTCTTGAAATCATATATTGATAGTCTGGAGACTCGCTACAAAATTGAAATCGATCTCTCTTCTTTGAAAGAATAATTATTCGCCAATAAATGTTTATTCTTCTTTTTATCATCACCGCATCGGCTGACCATATCGCAGCATATGTCGGCAATAATGCTATCCTGGAAAGTGAAGTTGTCGAGAATATGAGTTTCCTGCGGAGCGATCGAGCGACCATAGAAATGTTTACAACATCGGAAGAGTTGCGGGATTATGTTCTCGACCAGCTGATTTCGCAAAAGCTTGTGATGATCGAAGCTGAGAACGAATCAATAGCAGTTGCCGACGAAGAAATTGAAACACGGGTTGACAAAAGGCTTGAGGAGATCAAAGAGAATTATCCCTCAGAAGCTGATTTCTACGAAGACCTGGAAAGGAGTGGCATAACCTTTAAAGAGCTTAAGCAGTACAATATGGAAAATCTTAGGGCTGAGTTGACTATGCAAAGGCTCGTTTCAAAAAAGCTCGCTGCAAAGGTCAGGCTATCGCCTATCGCGATCAGGCGGTTTTATGATGAGAACAAAGATTCAATTGCGGCGAGTCCAGACCGCGTGAAACTTGGTCATATTCTTTTAGCGATCCAGGCGAGTGAGACAGAGCTGAGAAATGGGTTTGAACAAGCCGCCGAAGTGTACAGACTACTGTACACGGGCGGTGATTTTGGTGTTATTGCCCAGGAATTCTCTGATGATGAAAACTCGAAGTATAAAGGTGGCATGCTCGGCAAGGTCAAACGCGGTGAGACGCTCGAGGAATTTGAGGGTATAGTATTCAGGCTGAAACCCGGTATAGTGTCTGAGCCGTTTCTTACCAGGTTAGGCTATCATCTTGTGGAGGTTTTAAATAAGGGATCGGATTGGGTCCTGGTCAGGCAGATCCTGATTGAGGTAAGGGTCACGAGCGCTGACACGCTGCGTTGTGAGAATCTTGCCAAGAGACTTCGGGAACTCATTAGCCAGGGCCTTGATTTTGACAGCCTGGCGAGGCAATACTCGATCGATCCTAATATTGATATCGGTGAATACTATGTCAATCAGCTCACGCCGCCCATCGATTCAATTGTCATCAACCTTGAGCAAAATGAGCTCAGTGACCCGATGCTTACGCCTTATGGTTATCATCAAATATATATCAGGGAAAAAATCCCCGGTAAAATACTAACCTTTGAAGAAATGAGGGAAGGTATTGCAGAATATCTTTATTCACAGGAGCTGCAAAAGAGCTATGATGTGATGATTGAAGATCTCAAATCCATGGTTTTTGTAAAAAAATTCTCAAGCCAAGATTACAGCAATAATACCAAATAAGTAAACCCCGTTAGAGACCTTTGAACGGAACATTAAAGTTATCCTCAACCTTCTAGAAGAAATATTTCTAACGAGCCCCGTCGTATTTTGAAGTTTTGAGGTTACGAGGTTCTGAACTTCTTAGCTTCATAAGTTCATCTTTTCCCGGTTAACTAAAGGCTCTACTTTACTAAAGCAACTGCAATTTCGTGCCATCTTGACATTTTATCATACCCCTGTATAATTCCTTAATAAATATATTAGATATTTGACAAATTTTGTGGATTTGGAAATTATGGATGAGGAGGATTAATGAAGCTCAAATTGGTTGTTTTATTTATATGCTCATTCATGTTTGCACAGAATCCCATATTTAAAACCAAATTAAGCGGGATGGCTGTCCAGAGTGCTTCTGCCTGGTATTTCACAGGGTTCACAAATAGAACTGAAGGGGACAGTGTTATATTAAGTGCAACGCCAAGTTCTGGTCCAGACATTGACATTCTCAAAACCACCTTAAAAGAAACTGCAG
>JAUWCU010000063.1 GCA_030609135.1 Candidatus Stahliibacteriota bacterium
AGCAATGAAATTTCATCAGTTTTCACGAGCCCCGTTTAAATACTAATTTCAGTATACCAAAAACATTTTGCTATACCTTTATTTAACGGGGCGAGCATAAATGCTCTACTCCAGTGAAAAATGACTTTTTCAACAGCCTGAGTAACTCAATTACTCTTTTTCTATTCATCGATTTTTATGTGCAGTTCTTTCAATTGCTCAGGGGTAACAAAATCCGGTATCTTCTCTAATAAACCCTGAGCCGTTGTAGTTTTGGGAAAAGCGATTACCTCCCTGATTGATTTCACACCCGCCAAAATCATTACAATACGATCAATGCCTGGTGCGATGCCGCCGTGCGGCGGTGCGCCGTATTCAAGTGCATCGAGCAACATCGTATATTTTTTCGGGTCCATATTAACAATGCCAAAGAGTTTCTCCTGAATCTGGCGGTTGTGATTCCTGATACTACCAGAGGCAAGCTCGTTGCCATTACAGACCAAATCATAGAGCCTGCCGCGCACTTTCAAAGGGTCAGTGTCCAGGTATTTGATATCCTCCTGTTTTGGCTGGGTGAAAATGTGGTGGCTGGCAGTGAACGTACCGGTTTTCTCATCAACCTCGAATATTGGAAAGTCACATACCCACAAGAATTTGAATCCCTTCTCATACAGTCCAAGTTCAGAAGCGAATTCATTCCTGAGATTTCCCAAAAAAGGAAAGACCTTTTTGTCGCCAGCTGTAATCACGAGCAAATCACCCTTTTCAATTTGCAGTTGCCCAGCAATACCCTCATCGAGAAGCTTACCAATGCTGCCGCTGAATTTCTCTTCGCGCTTTGCCCAAAAAATACCAGACATACCTGATTTTTTTGCACGATCATTCAAGCTATCAAGTATCTTTCGAGAAAATGCTCCTCCCCCTTTGACAACCAAACCACGGATTTCTGTTTTGTCTTCGAACGGTGGAAAATCCTTGTCTTTAAATACTGCTTTGACATCGATGATTTCCATACCGAAACGAAGGTCTGGCTTGTCCGTTCCATACTTCTCAATGGCGTCTTTATAAAACATCCTGGGAAATGGGGTATTCAATTCTTGACCGAGTGTTTTTTTGAAAACATGCGCAAATATACCTTCGGCTATAGTCATCACATCATCTTCATTGACAAACGACATTTCCATATCAATCTGCGTGTGCTCAGGTTGCCGGTCATGTCTCGGATCTTCATCACGCATGCACCGGGCGATCTGATAGTACCGCTCAAATCCTGCAACCATAAGAAGCTGTTTATACATCTGCGGTGACTGGGCAAGCGCATAAAACTTACCCTTGTACAATCTCGAAGGCACAAGATAATCGCGCGCTCCTTCGGGCATAGACCGGGTCAAAATCGGTGTTTCAATCTCAATGAAATCATTCTTATTCAAGTACTCCCTGATTGCAGTAATGACCTGGTGTCGAAACATAATAGCGCGCTGTACTGGCTCTCGGCGCAAGTCAAGGTAGCGGTAGCGCAGCCTGAGGTCTTCATTAGCTTTGACATCACTTGCTACTACAAAAGGCGGGACCTTTGACTTACCGAGCACTTCTATCTTATTTACCTCTAACTCAATTTCTCCGGTTGCCATCTTGGGGTTTCTCTGTGCATCAGGCCTTTCCCTCACCTTACCAAATGCCTGAATACAATCCTGTAAGCCTAATTCATTTACACCAGGTATTGCCTTGGGATCAATGACAATCTGGAGCGTCGCGGTGCGGTCTCTTAAATCCACAAAGACCAGACCACCGAGATTCCTGATCCGGTCAACCCAACCGAATGCTTCGACTTCTTGACCTACCTTATCTTTTTGCACCTGTTTCAGAAAAATCTTTTTGATATTATCTCCTAATTTTTCTCGCCCTCGATTACAATCCTTGAGAGATCACCAAATAGCAGGAATATTCTATTGATCAAACTGACAAGGGCTAACCTATTCTTCTTTAGTTTTTCATCCTCACACATTACCAGCACATCATCAAAAAACTTATCAATGTCTGGCCGCATAGCCAGGAGAAGATCAAGTATCTTTTGATAATCACGCGCTTCAAATAGAGTTTTTAATTGCCCATCGGTTTCCATGCCCTTTTTAAATAGCTTTTTCTCTGCACCCTGCTTGAATAATTCTGCACTGACCTTGCCCAGTCCCTTCACGTTTTTCAGTATGTTCCTAACCCTTTTCTGACCGATGACAAGCTTGGTGAACTCTGCTTTACTGCTCATTTTCTTTAGTGCTGCGCACCTCATACGTGCATCAACAATATCACCTTTCCAGCGCGCAAGTACGGCATTGATCTCATCGTATCGGTACTTCTTGTCCTGAAGATAACGGATGCATCGCTCAGTAAAAAACTCAAACAAAATCTCGTGTTCAATATCCTTTTTATAGAGTTTCAAAAGCGCATCAACTGCATTGAACAATGTTATGTCGAACGAATTAGTGTTTATTAAATGCACCACTGCATAACCGTTCCGGCGCACTGCCAACGGATCATATGAACCGCTTGGACGATTGCCACTTAAGAATGCACCGACAACATTATCGAGCTTGTCAATTATCGACAGAACAATACCCTCTTTTGTACTGGGCATCTTGTCACCGGCAAACTTAGGCAAATAGTGCTCTTTGATTGCAGAAGCAACTGCCTCTTCCTCACCACTTGCTCTGGCATAATGACCGCCCATAATACCCTGCAAAGAAGTAAAATCCTTTTCCCGTATCATCTCAGAAAGCAGGTCAACCTTACATAATCGTGCGGCACGTTTTAATGTTTGTAAATTTAACCCAGGGATTTGCTTGAAGAAATTTGTAAAATCGCTAAGGCGGCTTGCTTTATCATAAAGGCTACCCAACCCGTTGAGCCACATCATGTGCTTGGTGTTCGCTTCCATGCGTGTTAACCCCTGTTTTGAGTCATTTTTGTAATAAAAAAGAGCATCGTACAATTTTGAGCCGACGACAAGCGCGTAACCTTTCCTGACATTTTGCAGAGCTTTCTTTCTGGCGCTAAAAACACAGACAAACCGGCTAGTTGGCTTTAACCAAATCAAATTGCCCTGAGCTTTAAGCACTGTCATCAACACTTCTTCTGGCAGATTAAGGTACTGCTCATCGAACCCTACTACGACAGCTTCGGGATATTCAGTTGTGCAGTTTATTTCTTCAATCATTTCATTTGTGTACAGAGGTTTGCCCTCCATTTTCTCAACTACCTTCTTAATGCGTCTAAGGATTAATTTCCGGCGTTCATTTGGGTCAACTACAACACCGCCGTGCCTTAGCAAATTTATGTATTCACGCGGTTTTTCCAGGCGTATCGGCTTAAAAGAAAAGTGCTGATTAGGCATTGAATGACGGTCTGCACGTACCCCGGCAAACTCAAATTTAAGGGGTCGACGGTCGAGCAAAGCAACGATCCACCGAATCGGTCTGGGGAATTTCGTTCCCCCTTTAGTCCAAATCATTGTCTTGGGAAATTCCAGCGTCTTCAGAATCTTTGGCACTTCTTCATAGAGGATATCCTCAGTGTTTGCGCCGACAATCTCCTTTTTCCCGCAAACGTATTCGCCTTTTTTAATTTTTCTCACGACTATCTGGGAACGCTTCAAATTATTGGCTTTCATAAAACCTTGAAGCATTTCCGTAGGTTGATCCCGTTCGTCAAAAGCAAGTTTTTTAGGTGGCCCTTGAATTTCTACAACCTGCGGCTTTTGCTTCCTTGTCAAACCAAGAATAAGAACCCCGATGCGACGTGACGTGTAGATCATACGCACTGAACGGTGGAATATCCTCTGTTGGTTGAGGAGATTGACAACCTTACCAGACAATTCATTGGCAGATTTCTTCAAGAATGAAGGCGGGAATTCTTCGAACCCAATTTCAAGAAGAAAATCAATCATTGCTTTACACCTTCTTTGAGAACATTTCGCTCAGACTTCTTTTGCTTGTAAAGCTGCGCTGCCTGCGTAGCAAGTGCCCGTACGCGTGCAATCATCTTGGCTCGCTCCGAAATGCTGATCCCACCCCGCGCCTCAAGGACATTGAAAATGTGCGAGCACTTAATAGTATGGTCATAGCCAGGAAGAATCAGTCCCTTTTCAAAAAGCCGTACTGCTTCTGTTTCATACTGATTAAAAAGTGAAATGAGGAGTCTGACATCAGCTGCTAAAAAATTGTACTCTGAAAACTCAATCTCGTTTTGACGGTGCACCTCACCCCACGTTAAAGTGTTATTCCATTTCAGGTCAAAAGCTGATTTTACACCCTGTAAGAGCATAGCAATCCTTTCCAATCCATAACTGAGTTCAACCGGAATTTCTTTCAGGTCAAGACCGCCGGCTTGCTGGAAATAAGTAAACTGGGTTATTTCCAACCCATCAAGCCACACTTCCCAACCAAGTCCCCAAGCGCCCAGCGTAGGTGCATCCCAATCTCCTTCTACGAATCTGACCTCATGTTCTTTGAGCTTAAACCCGATGCATTCAAGGGACTCCAGAAAAAATCGCTGTATATTAGTAGGTGACGGCTGCATTACCACCTGGAGTTGATAGAACTGCTGAAAACGTAGTGGATTTTCAGCATACCTGCCATCGCGCGGCCGTTTACAAATTTCCACATAACAGATTTTCCATGGTTTATTATCAAGTACCCTGATAAAGGTTGCCGGGTTAAAAGTACCTGCACCTACTTCAGAATTGTATGGATGATAAAGTAGACAACCCTTTTTTTGCCAGTATCTGGACAAATCAAGGATGATATTTTCAAAAGTGCGTAGTTTTCTCATAAACCCAGCTCATCAGATATTTTCTGCATACCACGGAGGCACACTTCAACAAACTCACTCAGTTCTAACCCCAGATTCTGACAGGTTTCAATCTGATCACGGTTAGCTCCAGCAGCAAAACGCTTCTCTTTGAATCGCCTCAAGACAAAATCAGTATCCAAGGATTTCAGGCTTTTGTCCGGATGCATGAGCGCTGATGCAACGATCAATCCGGTCAAAGGGTCAGTAGCAAAAAGAGCCCAATCAAGCTTTGATTCTGGCGCCAGGTGGCCAACATGGACCTTGATAGCGTGGAGAATATCCTCTTCCAGACCCAGAGACCCAAGGTATTCAGCGCCAACCAAGCCGTGTTTTGACGGGTCAGCCTTGGTTTCCTCATAATCAATATCGTGGAGAAGGCCTGCTAATCCCCATTTTTCGACATCCTCCCCGAACTTAGAGGCTAATTCTTTTAAACAAACTTCAGTCGCCAGACAATGTTTGAAAAGGTTGTTATTCTTCAATTTCTCGCGTAATACACGAATTGCATATTCTCTAATCATAGAAAATAATTATGCATATTTTTAGAAAAATGTCAAGGAAAATCTGCTCCGCAGAAGTAATTATGTCATTGAGTTATTGGGCAAAGCAGTAATAGAGTAATTAAGTTATTTACTCTTCGAGCTTGTCGAGAAGTACCTCAAAGTGTCATTGCAAAACAACGAAGTCGCTGTTGATTTCTTATGAAATCCCGCTACAATGAACTATGCTTGCTCTTGTCCTCGGTGGTGGTGCAGCAAAAGGCTATGCCCATATCGGAGTCCTTAAAGTACTTGAAGAAATGGGGATAAAACCTCACCTTATTGTGGGCGCCAGCATGGGTGCTCTGGTCGGAGGCTTTGTTGCTGCTGGTTTAAGTGTTCAGGAGTTAGTGGATATCTCTGTCAAAGTAGATAAAAAGAAGAAAAAATGGCTGTTCAAGCTTCACTTGTCAAAAAAGGGGTTTGTCGACGGGAAAAATGTCGTGAAATACCTCAATACTTACTTGGGCAACAAAAAAATCGAAGAGCTGCCTGTAAAATTCTGCTGCATTGCGACTGATATTGAGGAGAATTGCCAGGTCGTTATTGACAAAGGCGATCTTGTTCAAGGCATCAGAGCCGCCATATCAATCCCAGGTGTATTCATGCCACACAGATATGCAGGTCATGTGCTTATTGATGGTGGTTTTATCAACCCAGTACCCATTGGTGTTGCTCAGAAACTTGGTGCAAAAAAGGTCATTGCGATCAATGTCCTGCGTAGGGTTGATTACAAATCGAATATACTCACATCAAAAACACCATCCAATAAAACATATACCATAAAGAAAATTGTTGTAGAAACCATTGACTATGCATCTTCAAGGCTGATTGATCATGAACTCTCGAACATGGAAGATGGTATTTTAATAAATCTTAATACTAAAGGGATTGGTGTAAGCCATTTTGAAAAAGCTCAAGAGGCAATTGCCCTGGGCTATAAACAAGCCCAAAAATACCGCAAAGATCTGGAACGATTTAAGAACTTAACTCCGTTTTAGTCATTCAGTTATTCAGTCACTAAGTCATTGTAATTACCCGATTCATCCCGCTTCGTATTATAATTCTATAAATAGAATTGCGGGATTCATCGGGCACTGTCTGATAAATCAGACAACTACTACTTACTTGATGGAACACCGCTGCGGAGCAACCTAAACCGCTAGAGTGCCATCAATCAAGTTCTGCTCTTTTTATGACGTCAACAACCTCCTGCGCTGGCAAAATAATTGGCAGAGTTGGCAAACCACCCATACCTCTGGACAATTCATCACCCATCATATCTCGAACCTTGCTCGCCCTCATTAAGGCTATGCCGACAACCTTACCATCTAAAGTGAATGCTGGTACGCCCAGACCACCCAAGAGAATCTTCATCGGGTCAGTCATATACATGGTTCGTGGCTTCTTAATAACTGCCTGCACTCGACTGATACTGACCACTGGAGCAAAACCGCCCGTATTGCCCAATCTCGACAATGAAACAATTTGGTCTAGAATTTCCGGTTCTGCATTATCACCAAGATCAATTGCGGTTAGTTTCTTTTTTATTTTGTCAACCGGTTTGATGAATGCAAGGTCAAGGTCTTGATCACGCAACACCACATTGGCTGGTATTTCTTCATTATCAGGCAAAATCATTGTAACATCTTTCACCTTTGTCTCATCCGCCATTGCACCATACATACTGGCTGGACTTATACTCGATAGAGACAATACTGCTAATCCTGACTTATCAATGACCGTTGCAAGTATTTCGATTTTCCGTTCTGACTCGTATACTTCTATTATAACTCTGGCAGTTATTACAGCATCCTGCCATTTTTCCAGAACTTTTTGCGAAAGCTCTGCCGTCTCATCAGCCCATACTGGACCTACCCATAGACTTGTTACCATTAATAAACACAACACAAATAACGAATGTTTGCACACTTTGTTTCCTTTATTCTTATTCATATATTCTCTCCATTTCGATCGTTTAGATCGTTAATATCGTTTAGCCCGTTCAATTCACTTCGAACATTTGTTTTATTCTTCCTTCTTAGTAGACTCCCTATTCACCGGGCACTCCGATATTTATCCCGTAGGTGTTTACACCAGCGGGACTCCGTCACTCCCATACACCGATACTTACCAATGCCGCTGCGTAGCAGCCAATACCGTCGCGAAGTGACCAAAACCGACACGTAAGTATCCCAATACCGCTCCGTAGGAGCCATCTGTTCATTCCCAGTCCGGTTCCATCTCGACAAAAAACGTATGAATACCACGCACCACTTTCATCACTACATTCTTAGGTGTTTTCTTCGCAATGTCTTCCATGATTTCTTCAAATGCAACAACATTCTCAACTTTGTTATTATCAACTCCAGTTATCAAATCACCAGTCAATAAATTTGCAAGCCCGGCCCATGAACCATTACTGACCATTTCGACCAATACACCAGTCTGTTCTTGTTTCCACATCTGGCTCACCCGGTCTCCAAATGCAATATCCCGAACCGTAAACTCAAAATTATCATCCCGATACTTCTTCATTTCACGCGCGAGACGTGGTGATGTTCCGAGTTTGACTGACAACTCAAGCTGTTTATTATTACGCAACAGCGTGATTTTCACAGTTGAACCAATAGCATAACGTCTTATCATAGCTGGCAGAATTTCAATGTCTGATTGTTCTGAAGCCTCAACCGGTTTATCATCAATAGCAATGATAATGTCACCAACCTTTATGCCTGCTTTTTGCGCCGGGCTATCTTCAAAAACCTGGACTGCACGTACGCCTTTCTGACCCTTCATGCCGAGTTTCCCAGCAACATCTTTGGTCAGTACTTGTATACCAATTCCCAACCATGCCTTTTGCATTTCCTTGCCTTGTTCAATCTGTCCTTTCTTACCGATCTTAGCGACTGTTAAGTACTGACTCTCGCCTCTTTCAAAAGTCACCAATACCGGCAATAATTCATCTTCATCTTTGGTTAGCACCTTGGTCACATCTTTCAGGTCCTCAATATTCTTCACCACCGAGTTGCCGATTGATACAATAATATCATTATAGATAATTGCAGGTTTTGCTTCGCCGCACGGACCACCAGGACGTACTGAGGTCACAAGCACTCCATCTTGATTATCGCGCTTCATTTCTTTAGCAGCAAGCAAAGAAATATTGCGTACGGTAATACCCCATTGTTTGAGCTCAACTGTTTTAGGACGGAGATATTCACGCTCCTGGGGTGCTACATATAAAGAAATTTCTTGGTTGTCGCGCATGATTACGATCTGTACTTTTTGGCCAATAGTCCGCTCGTTTACCACTTGATTAAACAATGGCAGCTCTTCATTAAACTGCACAGTCACATCATAACCTGCCAACTTCACAATAATATCACCTGGTAAAAGACCAGCCTTATCAGCTGGAGAACCCTGGATTACACCGCTGACTAAAACACCGGTTTTACCATGGTATGATTTAAGCAAGGGTTGAACCTCAAAACCAAACCAGGAACGGATGATCCCACCCTGATTTATCAGTTCGAGTGCAATCCTTTTAGCCAGATTACCAGGGATCGCACCAGCAATGCCAAAACTGATTTCATTTATGCCGATAATTTTGCCCTTAAGATTGACTAATGGACCACCTGAATTACCCGGGTAAATTGCCGCATCATGTCCGATCCAGCGTACAACCGAACCAACATCTTCACCTTCCAGAGTGAATTTGAATGGCATAAAAACATCGGGTATCACCATTTCAGTATTGCTCACAATACCCATTGTCACTGACTGGGACAATGCCAAAGGACTACCCATAGCAAGAATCTGATCACCGACCTCTAAGTTGTCAGAATTACCAAATTCAACAAAGGGATATTTTTTCTTGTTAGGGTTTCGCAATTTGATAATGGAAATGTCAGAAAGAGGATCAGTGCCAATCAGGTCAGCCTCTACTTCTTTTTTACTCGACAATGTGCATACCAAACGCTTGGCTCGACCCGCGACATGATGGTTTGTAACCACGTGGCCTTCGGTAGTGATGATAACGCCGCTACCTGATGATTCCTGCTTCACCTCCCTGCCCTGATTGTCCCAAACTGAGACAACGTGAATTCTAACCAGCGATGGTTTAACCCTGGCAATAGCATTATCCACTGCCTGCTGAATATCCCCAGCATCTTCGCTAAGAGCTTGCCCATGAGAAATAGATAGTGATAAGAATATACTCAGTATTGTCACATATAACATTGACTTATATTTCATTCCTTTCTCCTTTTCTTTTTTCTGCTATCTCTTCACCCTTTTCTGCAATCTGTTATGAGTATAGCGAAATATAGCCATAATGTCAATCAGAAAAAAATGTATTGGAGTATTGGAGATATAAAGAAAAAATATTGAGTTATTGAGTAAAACAGTAATTGAGGGAATTGTAGTCGCCTGATCCTTCAACTGCGTTCAGGACAGGTTTATCAGGCTGATTCAGGAGCAAAGCGACATGTCTTCAATCCGCCAAACTGTGTGGCGGATGTGTCTTCAGCGTTAGCATGTCTCCAGCGCAGTGTGTTAAGAATCTTGACTTGCAGTCTAAAACGATTAAAATATCCCATGAAAAATATTGCAGTATTAGCCTCAGGCAGGGGCACAAATCTCCAGGCGATCATAGAAAACATTGAAAACGGCACGCTCAAGGCAAACCTTGCGTGCGTAATCAGTGACAATGAAGACGCCAAAGCTTTACCGCGGGCTCGAGAACACAATATAAAAGCTATCTACCTGGACCCAGGACCAAAAAAAACCTGGCTTATCCCTGAAAATGAACAAAAATACGTGCAGACCCTGAAAGACCATAATGTTGACCTGGTATGTCTTGCCGGATTCATGAGGATTTTGAAAAAGCCGTTACTCGATGCATTTGCTGGAAGGATAATTAATATTCACCCGGCACTTTTACCTTCATTCCCTGGTTTGAATGTTCAGGAAAAGGCGCTTGATTGGGGTGTGAAATTCTCCGGGTGTACAGTTCATTTTGTTGATGATACAGTTGATGGCGGTCCCATAATTACTCAGGTAGCAGTACCAGTACTTGATGATGATACACCAGAAAAACTTGCTGAGAGAATTTTGAAAGAAGAGTGGCGGATTTATACCGAGGCGATAAACCTCGTCCTCTCCGGTAAATATAGGATTGAAGGAAGAAGAGTCATTAGAACAGATGACAGATAGCAGATGACAGATGGGAGATAATAAATGTTTTCTCTCCCTTGACAGGAGATATCCCCAATACTTCCTCTCCCTTGAGGGAGAGGATTAAGAGCCTGCCCTGAATTTATTTCAGGGTGAGGGTGTAATAAAAGGCTGTGATTAGATGGTTGATGTTAGATTAGAGATGGTAGATTTTTTTCTGCCATTAGCTATAAGCTAAGAAAAACTCTGTTTTTCTTCGGGCGGTTAGCTCAGTTGGTTAGAGCGTCGGTCTCACATACCGAAGGTCATGCGTTCAAGTCGCATACCGCCCATGCGTTTCCCGCTTCAATCATATTAGAAAATAAATAATAATATCATGGAAGCGGGATCCTCGTTCCGCAAAGCGGAACGGGACAAATCCAGTACCGCCCAGCGTTTCTCAATGCCTTGCGGGCACCCCTGTTTTTTGCAGAGGCTCTTGTGCCAAATCTGTGCCAACTTCCAACCTCTTCACTGCTTCCCTAAGATGAGCATCCGATAAGTGGCTGTATTTCATTATCATCGTAATACTTTTGTGACCCATTAATTCCTGAACCGCTCTAATGTCAACTCCAGCCATCACTAATTTCGAAGCAAATGTGTGGCGCAGGTCGTGAAATCTGAAATTCTCAATCCCAGCGCGCTTTAATGCCCCTTTGAATGTACTTCTGATATCACTGTATGGACTGCCGTCTTCATGGGAAAATACATATTGGGTATCCATTTGCTGACCTATTGAACTAATTTCATTATATCAAGAATCACACGACCGCCAACATCTAAATTTGACATATTATCTTGAGAATAATCATCTTCTAAATAGCGGAAGTTTGGAGATTTTTAAGTTAATAGATACTAATGAATAATCAATGCTGCTTTTGTTTATGCAAAACAAACTGCAGTTATCAATTTATCTTATTTTAATAATCTTTCGTGTTATTTTCCCATCAATTTCAACAAAATAAATTCCGGGTTTGATTTTATCGGGCACTACTACTCGCCCGGTGATGTCAAAGATCTTGCAGTTCTTACCATCAGGCTGAAGTATAGGACCGCTGATGACGGTAGGTCCCTTATATACTTGATCTTTGACTATTATACTTCGTTCTTTAATACTAAATGTGTCTGGTTCTGTTTTCACAAGCCAGACATCAGATACGCCTGAACCCCACGATGTTGTATGCCCTGCAAATACATAGCCTTCGTCTGAAGTCTGTTGTCCTGCAAACAAATGATCCCATTCTGGTCCACCATAAAGGACAGTCCATAAGGTATCACCATTACTGTCGGTCTTGAGAATCCAAGCATTCTCATCACCGGCGCCATATGAATCAGTAAACGCAACTACTATAAATCCACCGTCTGAAGTCTGTTGAACATAACGTCCACCTTCACAACCTGCTTCGCCATAGGTCTTAGCCCACAAGGTGTCTCCATTAGCATCTGTTCTGAGAAGCCAGATATCAGAATAGCCGACACAAAAGGAGTTGGTGCGCCCTGTGACAATGTACCCTCCGTCATCGGTTTGATCAACTGATATACCGTAATCCCAACTTGTCCCGCCATATGTCTTCGTCCAAAGTGTATCGCCGTTTTCATCTGTCTTGAGAAGCCAAATATCAGAAGAACCAGCACCAAAAGATCCTGTAATTCCAACAAGTATGTACCCGCCATCGGTTGTCTGTCGCACTGACCAACACAAATCTGCACCTCCACCGCCATATATTTTTGACCAAAGCGTATCCCCAAGAGAATTTGTTTTTATAAGATAAATATCTTCGGTAGCGCCGAAAATGCTCCCCGCAATAATGTAGCCAGTGTCCGCAGTCTGTCGTGCATCGTAGCATACGGAATTCGCATCAAGCGTTTTCGCCCAAATACTATCACCTAACGAATCTGTCTTAATAAAATATATCTGGATAAAACCTGGTCCAAAAGATTTGGATCTTCCAGCAACAAAATATCCTCCATCGGTTGTCTGTTGAACTGACATAGCCTCATCTGTGGTATCCCCGCCATAAGTTTTTGTCCACAAAGTGTCCCCAAAGGTATTGGTTTTTATTAACCAGAAGTCAATATCTCCGGCTCCATATGACATGGTCATAGCCCCAAGTATGTATCCTCCATCGGTTGTCTGTTGAACTGAAAAACAACGGTCATAATTAGTCCCACCATAGGTCTTCATCCACACCGTATCCGGTGCTTGACCGAACAATGGTGAATGCAAAAATACTAATGTCAATATAACATAAAGTACACTATTCTTGATGTTTCTTTTCTCCTTCATGATACCCCTATTTCCTATACAATGATAAACGATATTATTTGTTTGTCAAGGGTTGACAGAACACCATTGATTGAAAGAGGTAAAATTTCAGAAATGTGGAGACATTTATCATGTGGATTTCTTTAATCTTTTAATTACTTCATTCCATAAAGTTGTAGGATCTTTACCGCGATTACAATCACGACATAATGTCCATAGATTTTCCATTTCATTGCTTCTACCATCTCGGCATCAAGTCTATCAACGTTTTGCTGAGACCACACTTTTTCCACAGGTCAACTGTGCGGTATTTGTGCGGTATTCTTACCAAGAATTGTTGTCTGTTTGTTGGCTATAACCTCTCGATTTACTCGAGATCTTCGACATCCTGGTGAGTTAGCGGTAGAAACGGTTTATTAGAAAACAAAGGGGCGGCAGTTATTCACCACCGACCCTCTATTTACCTTGTGCCAAATCTGTGCCAACTTTTGACCAAAACATACGGTAATAAACAGAATTCTGCCGATTTTACATTGTTATTTATTAAATAATAACGAAATCGAGTATCCTCGTCCCGCAAGCGGAACGGGACAAATCCAGTACCGCCCAGTGCATAGAGAGATACGATATTCCGTTCAACGAAGAAAACGCTGGTTTCCCGTGGAGGAATTGGGATCAACTCTCTACAGGCTGACCGAGAATAAGGAGTAGGGCGTTTACGCCCGTCAAAAACTGCCGAAATTTCATGAAAATTAACAAGCCTGAAGGCTCTACTCCAATAAATTTCGGCATTCTCGGTCACCCTGTCGAGACCTGCTACCTTCACAGGTTTTATGAACAAATCTACAATCATAAATCTTAAATTTCTTCAATATTACCCCTTGACAAATTAAAAATTTTGATTATAATATACCATGAACTTAAAAATCTTAAATTGCCCTTCATGTGGGACAAGAATGATAATCAGTGAGCTAAAATGTCCCAAGTGTGATCTTAGGGTGAAAAAAGACTTCTCGCCGTGCGAATTCTGCCAACTCTCTGAAGATGATCATGAGTTCTTGCAGATATTCCTACGTACCC
>JAUWCU010000089.1 GCA_030609135.1 Candidatus Stahliibacteriota bacterium
TGCTCGCCCCGTTAAATAAAGGTATAGCAAAATGTTTTTGGTATACTGAAATTAGTATTTAAACGGGGCTCGTGAAAACTGATGAAATTTCATTGCTTTTGACGGGGCTAAAGCCCCTACTCCACTAAATCAACAGCCTGACTGGGTTACTGAGTAATTAAAATATTCCAAACAAACCAAAGAAATCAAAGGAACGGTCTAAACGAATTAGACGCTCTGGACATTTTTTAATAACTTAATTACCAATTACTCAATAACTGAGGTTCTTTTTCCTGATTGACATCGACGATAGATTTCGTATACTACAAAGTATGCATATTCTTATTGTTGATGATGACGAGACGCAGCGCAGTCTGCTCGCCGGTTACCTTGAGAAGCGGGACTATACAGTAACAACTGCTGTTTCGGGTCTTGAAGCGATTGAAAAAAATCAAGTGAAAGGGTTTGACCTTGCGATACTGGATTTGAAAATGCCGGAGATCGACGGAATTGAGACTATGGCAAAGATGAAGGAGATTGACCCGGAAACGTATTTTATCATCCTCACTGGTTATGGTACAGTTGAAACCGCAGTCGAGGCTATGAAGACTGGTGCCTATGATTATCTGAGCAAACCGATCAACCTTGATGAACTGGAGCTGATTGTTGAACGCATCCGCGAGGAGCAACATGTGCATTGGGAGCTTGAGGTGCTCAGGGAAGAAGTTGATGAAAACCTGGAGACTGAATCATTTGTCGCTCAGGACAAAAAGATGAAAGAGCTTTTGAGTTTAATTTCGCGCGTCGCGAAATCAAACTCCACTGTGTTAATCTATGGCGAATCCGGTACAGGCAAAGAAGTCGTTGCCCGTTTGATCCACAAGGCAAGCCGGCGCAAGAATTGTCGTTTCATCCCGATTTCCTGTGCTGCACTGCCTGAAACGCTTCTTGAAAGCGAACTATTTGGTTATGAACGAGGTGCTTTTTCCGGCGCTGAAAAACGCAAAATAGGGAAATTCGAGCTTGCCCATAAAGGAACATTATTCCTCGATGAAATAGGCGATTTGTCGTTGAGCATCCAGGTAAAACTCTTGCGCGTGCTCCAGGAATTCACATTTGAACGGCTCGGGAGTAACACTCCAATAAAAGCAGACGTCAGATTGATCTCCGCGACGAATCAGGACTTGAAGAAGAAGATATCAAGCGGTACGTTTCGCGAAGATCTGTTCTATCGTCTAAATGTTATTTCAGTAGACCTGCCGTCCCTACGCGAGCGCAAGAAGGATATTAAACCGCTCGTTGATTTCTTCATAGATAAATTCAACGGTCGCTGTAACCGCAGGATCAACACGATATCAAAGGATGCCCTTGATAAATTGATCCGATATGATTGGCCCGGTAATGTCAGAGAACTCGAAAATGTAATGGAAAGGGCAGTCGTACTTTGTCGTGGTCCAGTTATTCAAGCAAAGGATCTACCTTTGAGCGCTGAACCTGACGAATCTGCTGGTGGTGCTGAATCAATGCAGCAAATGGAAAAAATACACATCAAAAAGGTTCTTGAGAAAACGGATTGGAACCTTTCCGAAACTGCAAAACGCCTGGCTATCCACCGCAATACATTACGTCTGAAGATAAAAGAATACCATTTACAGAAAGACGCGGGAAACGCAGGATCGTCCGCCACTTAACAGGGCGGACTTGCAGAAAACGCAGAATTATCCCGCACCCATGCATAGGTGCGGGATTCGCCCATAAATACTTAACATCAATGGCGAGTCCCGTAGGGACGATACTGCGAATGAAATGATCCTGCGAATCCCGATCCTTTGTAAAAGGACGGGAGGTTACTGCGAGCGGAGCGATTCCACATTTTGATGTCCTTGACATCAACACGTTTATAACTATACTTTGAAACATGGATACCAAATACATCTTTGTTACAGGCGGTGTTGTTTCTTCACTGGGTAAAGGGATTGCTACATCCTCCATTGGTTTACTTCTCAAATCATATGGTCTCAACGTGTCCCTACAAAAGATCGATCCCTACATCAATGTTGATCCAGGTACTATGAACCCTTACCAGCATGGTGAGGTTTTCGTTACCCAAGACGGTGCTGAGTGCGATTTAGACCTGGGGCATTACGAACGGTTCCTTAACAGTCCGTTGAGCAAGGAAAATAATATCACAACCGGCCAGGTTTATTTCTCGGTTATAACCAAAGAGCGACGCGGTGAATATCTTGGTAAGACTGTACAGGTTGTGCCGCATATCACGAATGAGATTAAATCGAGAATTACCCAATTGTCCAACAATAGCAACGTTGATGTAGTCATCACGGAAATAGGCGGGACCGTAGGTGATATTGAAGGGCAGCCGTTTCTTGAGGCGGTCAGGCAGATGAGACTTGATTACGGTAAAGAAAATACCATGTACATCCATCTTACTCTGGTGCCGTTCATCAAAGCGGCGCGAGAATTTAAGACAAAGCCAACCCAGCACTCAGTGCGGGAATTGCGCGCCATTGGTATTCAACCGGACATACTGCTCTGTCGCAGTGATTCATGGTTAACTGCTGATGAGCGGAAAAAGATTTCTTTGTTCTGTAATGTGCCGCTTAATGCGGTGATCGATGCGGTTGATGTTGAGTGTATTTATGAAATACCGCTCATTTTCCACCAGCAAAATCTTGACCAAATGATTCTCGCGAGCTTAGATATTGAACGCGATGAACCTGATCTGGCTGAATGGGAGCTTTTTGTGCAGAAGGCGAAAGCCCCAGCCCGGGTTGTGGAAATAGCCATATGTGGGAAATATGTGGAGCTCAGAGATGCCTATAAGAGCATCATGGAGGCGCTATATCACGCGGCAGTAGCTAATGACGCAAGGTTGAAGTTGAAATGGATAGACACTGACCGGATTGAAGATGAGATCGCTCTGGAAAATGCCCTGGGTATGGTAAATGGCATTATTGTACCGGGCGGATTCGGGATGAGGGGCGTCGAAGGTAAGATAAGGATTGTCCGGTACGCGCGAGAAAGGAAGAAGTCTTTCCTGGGTATATGTCTTGGTATGCATTGCGTGGTTATTGAGTACGCGCGGAATGTCTGCGGCATGAAAGGAGCAAACTCCACAGAATTTGATGATAGTACTGCCTATCCAGTAATTGACCTTTTACCAGAACAGCGCAAGATCAAGAACATGGGTGGCACCATGAGACTTGGGAATTACCCGTGCAAATTAGAAGTGAGGTCACTTGCCCGTAAGATATATGCCAAGAATTTGGTGGAAGAAAGACACCGTCATCGATATGAGGTGAATCCCAAGTACATAAAAAGACTGAACGAAAAAGGTCTGATATTCTCAGGCAGATCGCCGAATGGCAAACTGATGGAAATTGCTGAAGTGCACGGGCACCCATTTTTTATTGCAACGCAGTTTCATCCGGAGTTTACGTCAAGGCCATTGGCGCCAAATCCGGTATTTTATCATTTCATAAAATCATCATTAGAAACTCTTTGATACAATTTTTCGCAGAAGCATTTGCGCTTTTGGGGTTGATTACATTATACTGGCTTCAAAGAGCACGTCGTGAATATCTTAAGCAGCGCATTGGAAACCAAGCGATTAGAAATGTTTACAGTGTTGCGCGCAATATCGGATTCATGTTGAGCCGGCAAGATATCAGGGTACAAGGTGATGACAAGGTTTTGGAAAAAGGTGGTATTCTATATTCTTTCCATTTTGGCATCTGGGAACTGATGCCCCGGGCGTTCGGGAAAATGGGTTATGATTTAGGTGTGCTGGTTAACAGATATGCTGATGATAACATAACACGCATTAGCAGATTCCTCGATAATTTCCTGGAGCGTTTCCGGTCTAAAGGAAAAATAAAAGTGTTTTCCAAACACGATATCATGAAGATCGTGCGTTTCCTTAATAGTGGTGGGATATTGGGTGTGCTTGTTGATGGCAACCGTTTCTATACGAAATTCGGTAAGATGCAGAAATTGAGCAACCTGTGTAATGTTCCACTTGTGCCTTTTGCAGCTTACCGCAAGAATGGTGGCGGTGTACTCGATGTCGGGTGTGATCTGGACCGCATAGTTGCCCAGCGACCACTTGATTATGTCTGGTTTTACAAGTCGAGAACTGACTGAGAGGTATTGAATATATGAACCATCAAGTTCTACAGATAATCTTGATTGCCGGGTTGTTTCTGTTAGGTGGTTGTAAGGAAGATATGTCGCAAGAGCGCTTAGACGACGACGCGCCCAAGATAACAATCGATACGTTCTCACTTACTGAAACGAACAAAGGAAAGAAGGTTTACACCCTTGATGCTGTACAAGCAAAGGTGTACGATGAAATAATCAAGGTTGATTCTGTTAAGATACGATTCTATGATAAGGAAGAAGTCGAATTTTCCGTACTCTACGCACCGGCAGGTATACTGAACACGAAAACGCGCAATGTCCTTGTTGGCGACAGCGTTGTGGTATTGACAAGTGATTCAACTAAGCTTTACACAGATTCTCTTTTCTGGCAGAATGATTCACAAAAGATTTTAACTGATTGTCACGTGACGATAATTAAGCAAGACAGTACAGTTATTAAAGGTCGGGGCTTAAGGGCTGACCCGTATTTGAATAAGATCGAAATCCTGGGTGATGCCGAAGGAGTATCGCCCATTGAATTGCCAGACATCCGAAATTGAGAAACGGAGATGGGGAAAATGGAAGTTACGGAGTATCGGTGTCCCACTGGTGTAAACACCTACCCCGCTGTTTATCACTACGGGGCAGGCGGGATAAATATCGGTGATTGTAGTGGTTTGATTTATCAAACAGTGCCTGATGAACCTGTCCTGAGTATAGCGGGGGAATATAGTTGAAGAACCGGGCGACTACAAGAGAGTAGAGCGTAAGGAGTAATGCGCAGAGCGGGTTTGAGGTGATTCTATTTTTCTTATTGTCCCTGACGCCTTTTTCCGCGGATAAGGTTGAGATAATCAAACAAGAGGACACAAGCGTGATTCATCTTTTGGGCAATGTCAAGATTGAAGACGAGAATTTGAAGATAGCATGTTCAGAAGCAAGTTTGCATGAAGCCGAGGATTACGTAGTCCTCATTGACGACGTGAGTATTATCGATGAAAATGGTAAAATACAAGCAGAGTTCGCAATCTATTACTTTGATGAGAAAAAGGGCTACTTGAGGGATAGTGTGGTTCTCTTTACGGGTAGTGAGATTATCAGGGCGGATTCACTGTACTACGATGGGGTAGAAGAGCTGGTTCAGATGTTCGGGGATGTGATGATTGAAGACAAGAAAAATAACTTGATGGCATACGGGGAGCAAGGTTGGTATAATCTGAGTGAGGATGAGGGTTGTTTGTTTAAGGAGCCAAGCCTGGAGATAGTGCGTGAAAATAAGGAACCGATGAAAGTCAAAGCCCTGGAATTCAAATTGCTAGCCGATAGTAACAAGTTCTTCGGTTTTGACTCGGTAACTGCGGTTATTGATAGTATAACAGTATATTGTGACACGTTTTCATTTGATCTCAAGGAAGACCACGGCACCATGGTTAACCCGGTTATTCTGGAGAAAAACAATGAGCTGAGAGGAGAAACCGGTACGTTCAAGATGAAGGATAAGGAGATTGAATTACTCAACGTGCACCGAGGTTGGTCAAAGTATTACACTGATAAAGGATCAAAAAATACTGTTGAGGGCGAAGAGATAAACATTGTATTCCGTGATGGAAAGGCGATTAAAATCATTGTTGACGGAGAGCCCAGTGGAGTACTTCGTTTAAAGAAAAAGGAAGAAGATGCTGGCAACGAATAACCTGACAAAAGTATATGGACGTCGAGTCGTTGTGAACAGCGTGGACCTGGAGATAAATCAAGGAGAAGTGATCGGTTTGCTTGGCCCAAATGGTGCTGGTAAGACAACAACCTTTAATATGATAGTCGGTCTGTTGGCGCCTAATAAAGGTGATATTACTCTTAATGATGTTGTCATAACTGATCTGCCGATGTATAAACGGGCGCGTATGGGCATATCATTTTTGTGTCAGGAACCAAGTGTCTTCAGGAAGTTAAAAGTTATTGAGAATCTTATTGCGGTATATGAAATACTCGGCGTACCACGCAAACAAGCTGATGTCAAGGCAGCCAAGGCGTTGGCAGATTTCAACCTCGAGCACGTGAAAGAGCAGAAAGCCTACACTCTTTCCGGTGGTGAGAGGAGGCGCGTGGAGATTGCCCGGGCACTGATAACCGAGCCCAAATTTTTGCTTCTTGATGAGCCGTTTACAGGAATTGATCCCATCTCGCGGGCTGAGCTCCAGGACCTTATTCTTAATCTGAAGAGCAAGGGTATTGGTGTTTTGATTTCTGACCATAATGTACGTGAGACACTCGAGATAACTGACCGCGCTTACCTGATGTATGACGCCAAGGTTCTTCTATCAGGAGATGCCCAGACATTGATAAATGATGCACGAGCAAGAAAATTGTATTTAGGTAATAAGTTTAAAATATAGTACGTAAACACATATTGTTATTACTCCTCAGTATGTTTGGTAGCTCTTATTAGTTGACAAATATAACAAAAAGGAATACAATGGATTAGTGCCAAAAAAGAAATATCATTCAGATCAAAATTTCATCAAAAAGAACAGTTTCTTGCTGTTTTTTTTACTTGGCTACTTAGTTCTCTCAGTTCTTTTATTCGATCCGAAGATCTCGTCGGGTGGTGACAACGCAGTCTACATGATACTTGCTGAATCCATGATAAGCGGCAAAGGATACCGAGATATCCATTTACCTGAAGAACCCCATCACACACTATACCCTTTTGGATTCCCTTTGCTTCTGGTTTTACCGATGCTGATATTTGGCAGGAACGTGTTTATCTTCAAATTGCTCATTCTATTAGCTGGTTTGGGTATGACCTACTTTATTTATGCAATAGGAAGACACCTGTTTAAAGAAAAGGTTAATATTATACTAAGCTTTTGTCTTTCCATACCTATTTTTACAGTCTATAACCACTGGATTCTTACGGAAATACCATACCTTTGTTTATCTTTGGGTGCGGTGTATTTTTTCTTGAAAGCCTCGACAGACAACAGGATATTGTATTACATTTCTTTTTTCCTTGCGACTTACGCGACGTTCATTCGTACCGTGGGTGTTGCTCTTGTGATAAGTATGGTATTGATTCTGATTTTGAAAAAGCAATTGAAATATGCCGGTATACTCGCAGTAATGTTCCTCTTGATATTCATACCATGGCAGATCAGAAACGCTGGCATCTCACACGAAGCAGGTTACATCGAACAACTACTTGCGAAATATCCATATGATCTGGAATTGGGTTTGGTTGGTTTCTCTGATTTTGTAAGGAGGGTGTGGAACAACCTGATTTTTTATTCACTTCTTATCATACCGACAACAATGCTGCCAATCATCAAATCAGGTATGATATCCATTGGTGTTGGTTCTTTTCTTGTTATGGTAACAGTACTCGGTCTGATAACGCGGCTTAGGAAAATGAGTGTTATTGAATTGTATTTCATACTCAGCTGTGTGATATTATTAGCCTGGCCCAGGATATGGTCTTCTAAACGACTGCTTCTACCCTTTTTACCTTTGTTCATTATCTATTTCTATTACGGCTTGGTATGGATAGGGAAGAAGGTGAAGTTTCGCCACCTCATTTATGTCATTACCGTGGTTTTTCTGGTCTTTAACGTAATCAGTATTCTTGGAGAAGCCAACCGATCATTCGCTGACAATATCTCCTATATACGCGGTGATAAGTATGCTGGCTATAGGGTGCAGTGGCGCCATTATTTCGAAACCGTAGATTGGGTTGGTCAGCACATATCAAAAAATTGCATTATCATGGCGCGGAAGCCAGAATTCGTCTACATCATGTCTGGACATAAGTCACTTGCATATCCTTTTAGCACTGATCCTGCACTTGTAAAGACAGCGATTGAACAGAGTGATTTTATAATCTTTGACAATGTTCACCAAAAAAGTATGGCAAGACGTTGGTTGCTTCCGGTTTTGGAACAGGACCCGGAAAAGTATAGGATCGTATATAGTACAGAAGAACTCGATTTCTATGTGATTAGGGTACTGAAGTAATCAAACCCCAATGTCCGGATATGACAACAGATTTACTATGTAATTCCTTTGCTTAAATGTCATTGGTCGTGTATTGTTTTTATTTCTGGCCCTTGTTCGCTCGATATTTCCTCATATAGTATTTCATATAGCGTCTTCTCTTCTCACGGTTTCTTTTGCACCACTCTCTTTGATATTCTCTATACTTCTTTCTATTTATGATACGCCAATCTGAAAAGTATGTCGGATGTTTTTCTATCCACAATTTGTAGTATTCTGGATGCCGCCCCAGCCATCCCTCACGTTGTTCTTTATATACTTTGCCGGTATGATACTTTTTTAGATATATCTTCCGTCGCAATCTCTGTTCATCAGGAACTATAAATCCTTTCTTATATATATCTCATCGTCCTTTTAATTACCAACCCACCTTATACGCTAAATCGGATTTTTATTTATCCTCCTTTCTTTTCCATAATCCGATATTCCAAACTAATTACAAAAAAATAAAAGAAGCTATATCTACCTTTTAGAGGTCATGACCTCTGTAGGCATACATACCTTCTCATACCGAACCTATTTAATTATAAAACTAAAACGATGTTTATCAAGGGGTAAAGTGCAATGGAGTAGTGTAAACAATAAAAAGAACTATCTATTGAAAGTTGACTTACAAATTATAAACTTATTTACTATCGTGATGAAAATAGCAAGATGCGTCTGTAACGGAAAAGACAGTGGATTCGGTTCTGATCCCGTCTTCATCATATCGATGGGGCATGTGGAAAAGTGGGTCCTTAAGAAAAGTGTAAAGTACGAATGAGGGGACTGAAGCGAACCTTGACACAACATACATAGAGAGTATAATTAAATAGAGAGGTAAAAATGAGTAAAAGACTAACAATAGCACTCATGATTCTTGCTTTCGGATGTACTCTTGCATTCGCCAGGTATTTTGGAGTTGGTGGTTATGTCACCGACGAGGAAGGGAATCCTGCAGGAGATAAGTTGAAGGAAATTTACGTCATACTCACGAGTACGTGCGTAGGAATAGACCACTACTATAACGCGGAAAGTAGTTTTTGGTTATGTGCATACTATCATGGGCTTGAGGTTGGTTATTACGCAATCCAAGGTGAAATAGAAAGCGGCGAGACGTATTATTCCGAGGTTTATTATAAATATATTACTGATCCTGAGCATGGGTGGGTAAACTGTGATCTATACTGCGACGAATTAATCAGGGAACTCTGGATGTGCGATTAGCAGAGATATTTAGAAAAAAATGGGGGGTCGTTATCTCTATCGATCCCCCATTACTGGAGTAAAATGTTATTACTTATTTTTTTGATTCAATTACCACCCATAGGCTCGATGCCTGGTTGGCCAAAAAACTTCCCTAATTCCAATCTATATTCAACCGGAATTTCTTTTGCCGATATAAATGGAAATGGTAATTTAGAAGTCATTGTGCCAATGAATTATACGGGCGGAGGTACATTGTTTGTTTTTGACTACCAGGGTAATGAACTATGGAAATTCTGTAATAATGGAAATTTATGGTTACCTGCTTTTGCAGATATAGATAATGATAATATAGATGAGATCATAATCGGAACCTCAGCTGGTGTATACGTTCTTGAAGGAAATGGTTCTGTAGCACCAGGATTTCCATTTCTGATTCCAAATTGTTACGAAATTGAAGTATCAATTGCCGACGTCGACAACAATAATGGATTGGACATTATTTTCTTTGCTGATCAGCAAGGTATTGATACGGCGTATCTTTACATTTTAGATAAGGATGGTGTGCCACTTCCTGGCTGGCCTAAAATTACGCCCCAGCTTTATTTTACTCATCCGGCAGTAGCAGATATTGATAATGATGGCAAACAGGAGATACTCTATAATACCTGGGCTGATTCACTTCATTGCTATAGATGTGACGGCACGATCCAACCAGGATTCCCAGTAGAGAATTTCCCAGATACTTCATACGGTCCCAGTGAAATTATTCTTTGTGATATAGACAACGATAATTTTGTTGAAATTATCATTGGTGCACATTCAATTGGCTCACAATCTGCGCACTATCTATATGTTTATCGTTGTGACGGATCTAATATGACAGGTTGGCCAAAACATTTTCTTGGTGACATGACTTTTCATCCAGATATGTATCACTTTGCCATTGGTGATATTGACAATGATCAAGATATTGAGTTTATTATTACTGGAACGGGACGCAATATGCACATCCTTGATCAAAACGGCAATTATTTGCCTGGCTTTCCTAAATGGGAAAGTTGGGGTGCGATGAACCCTGTACTCGCCAACATAGATTCTACACCAGAGAAGGAGATCATTGCTCAATCAGGGAATAATCGTATTTCAGCATTCTACTACAATGGTGAAATGTGTCGTGGTTGGCCTCATCTTGCGACTGGGCATAATAACTATTTCAATTCTCTCACAGTTGATGATATTGACAATGATAATCTAATTGAGGTAGGTCTCATTACACGCACGATGAGTGGCAGCAAGCATCTTTTCGTCTGGAAACTTCATGGTCACCCTGATGACATTGAGTGGGGATGTCCATATTATGACCTGCAAAGAACCTGTCACTTCAGGAGGTAATGATTATTATCCTTTATTTCCTTCTTACATGGCCGGTCAATGGTATCCCTGTTTATACCGGTGATAGTACGCAAGCAGATCCTTGTATAATAAATGACAGTGCAGGCGGTGTATATGTTGCGTGGGATGATAATCGAACAGGTGATTATGATGTTTATATGCAGCGGATTGACAGCACGGGTAATCTCTTGTGGTCGTCCGAAGGCAGATTAGTTTGCGGTGCCGAAGAGCACCAATTCGTTACCCAATTAGTTGAGGATTGCGCAGGCGGTGCAATCCTCTGCTGGTTGGATACACGCAATAGTAGTGATTATGACCTATATGCCCAAAGAGTCGATGAAAACGGGAATTTATTGTGGGGGGATGGTGTTATCGTATGCGACGCTCTGGGTAGTCAATTCTTACCCTATTGTATTAGTGACGGTCATAGCGGTCTGCTTATTGCCTGGCAGGACTATAGAGGATCTGATAATGATATTTATATTCAGCGCCTTGATAGCCTTGGCAATAACTACTGGCAGC
>JAUWCU010000052.1 GCA_030609135.1 Candidatus Stahliibacteriota bacterium
TGCTCCGAGGTCTTCATCTTTCAGCTCAATATAGCCAGCAGGATTATCAGGTAGCAGCGCACGTTTTTTACTACTGAGTTTTTTCCGAAACTCAGCATCTTTCCAGGCACGGATGATATCGTCTCTTGACATGTTAATCACCTCCTTTCAGGTAAGTGTCTGCCAGAAGAAACTAACACCATAATCCTCTGGGCAGCAGGTTTTGAACCCAATGAACCAACCGTGTTCTGTGAGTTCAAAATTTTGACTAGACTATTTGATACATTCAATCATTCTCTCTTAAAACCAACTCTGGCGATTCAGATTCAAGCTGGCATTGAATCAGCTCAGCATAATGGCTACTTTTTGCTAACAATTTACCGTGCGTACCTAATTCTGTTATAGAGCCATTATCAATGACCAAAATCAAATCCGAGTTTTTTATCGTGCTTAATCGATGGGCAATCACAATTCGTGTACAAGAAAGACGACTCAGTTGATCGTCGACCATAGCTTCAGTTGCGGCGTCGAGATGACTGGTGGCTTCATCAAGCAAAAGTAATGAAGGTTTATGAGCCAAAGCCCGGGCAATTGATAGGCGCTGGCGTTGTCCACCAGATAATCCAATACCTCCTTCTGAAATAATTGTGTCATATCCCAAAGGCATCCTCATGATTTCGTCGTGGATCACTGCGATTCTTGCAGCTTCCTTTAACTCATCTAATGACATGCCAGGATCGTTGAATGCAATGTTTTGCCGAATCGAACTATTGAATAAAAACGATTCCTGCAATACTACACCGAATTGGCTTCGCAACGTCTGGTAGTTCATTTTCTGCAGAGGCATGCCATTATAGAGAATTTCACCTTTTTCAGGTACGTAGAGACCCAGTAGAATCATGGCAAGCGTGCTCTTGCCAGCACCGGTTCTACCAACTAACGCTACTTTTTGCCCGGCTTCTATGATAACTGATATGTTCTTAAGTACTAGCGGACTATTCTTGTCATATCGAAAGCTAACACCTTTCAACTCAATTTTGGTAATGGGATGAGGTGCTTTTTGAACTTCTTGTGGATTTTGTTCCGGTTCTGTCTCAATAACGTGATTGATCCGCTCAAGATATGCCCTAACCAGTTGCAATTGTTGTCCTGTCGAAACAAGTCCAGAAAGCGGTCCTAAAAACGAGCCTGCAAGTGCATTTAGTGCCAGCATCGTGCCCAGACTCATAGTATTATTCATTACGAAGTGAGCTCCCACCCATAACAGCGTAAGTGGCCAGAGTGCATAAAGACCAGTCCAGGCTGTTCGAAGAACAAGTGAAAAATGCCCTCGCTGCAATATGATATTTAGGTGCTTAAAGAAAAGGTTTGACCAATGATCGTAGGCTCTGTTTTCAGTTCCTGAGGCTTTCAAGGTTGCAATTCCCTTTAATGCTTCAACGAGATAACTTTGTGATTCAGCACTGGCGGTGAGATCGCGTCGCATCAGATCCTGCATTTTTGTTCTTGAAGCAAAGAGAATTGAAACTTGGACCAGGCCAAATACAAGCACAATACCGCCAAAAGTCAGCGACTGTGTTAATAAAATTACCAAATAGAAAAGAACAAAGGGTCCATCAAGCATTATTGATATTGTTTGGTTAGTAAGTGCTTGACGGATCATGGTATTACTTCCAAGTCTCATTATGAGATCACCTGTCGTGAGTTTGTGGAAGAACTGAAAAGGCAGTCTTAGTACATGTTCAAAAAAGCCAGTCATCATATGGGCATCAACACGGCTCTGCAGATAAAGAAATAACGCGCCACGCAGATATGTAATTACTATTCTGCTTAACACTAATAGCACTATTCCGATACCAAGAATGGGCATGATGTTGGTGATATGAAACGGGAGTACATTGTCGACAAGAACCTTGGTGAAAATGGGCATTGCTAATCCGAGCACTTGCATAAGCAGTGAAATTGCTAGAATTTGTAAAAGAGTACGGAGAGACCTGGGTACGAGTAAAATGGCCTTCAAATACTTGTACCATAAGGATTTACCTTTGCTGCTGTTTTGTTTGAAGTGAACCCCTGGCTCAAACGTCAAAGCGACACCAGTAAAACCGATATCAAATTCATCTATGGTCAGCCGACGGTATCCAACTGCAGGATCCACAATTTCTACTCTACCTCGTGTAAATTTTTCAACGATCAGATAATGATTAAAATTCCAATGGATAATTGCAGGCAGCTGTAGATATTTGATATTTTTTAAATTAACCGTATATGCCTTTGCCCGTAACCCAAAATTACGCGCTACTTTTACAATAGTCTGTGCAGTGAGACCATCACGACCTGGGTCGCAAAAATCTCGGCACTCGGAGACACTTGTTTTGCGACCATGATAATTAAGAATCATCGTTAAACAAGCAGCACCACATTCACCTTGGGTCAATTGGAGTACAACTGGAACACGATGTCGATGAATGGATTTAGTTACATGTTTGAGAATCGAATTCTTTCTATCTGTACCAAACCAATCACCAAGTTTTTTGAACAGAAGCGCCAATACTCTAAATATGTTTTTGTAAATCATTAGATTATTTCCCAAAGAAGCGGCCTATAACAGGCAACAATGTTATTACACGACGTGCACCGATCTCAATATCAACTTCAAATATGCTACCCTGATACAAATTCGGCGACAGATTCCCTGGTGCTATCACCGATGGTGCGTAAGCTACAGCTACAGGTTTTGTGAAAACCGAATGTTCGGTGAACCCAAGATTAAAACGATTCCTCGCAACTTCAGGACTGATCGTCTCTTCTTCGATGTCAATAATTGTTGTGGCTGTACGTTTATTCCCCATTTGCATGAACAAATTTTGCCCAAACCGCAGATGTGGCAGAATGTCAGCTGGTAGAAAAACGACGAACCAGGCGCTATCACTTGTGGTTTGAGTCAATGTGCTCCTGCTAACTATCACTGCTGCACCGGAGGCAAACACAGGTATCTCAACCAACCAGGTGAAAAGTATGCTTGCCATAAGAAGTCCGAGCAAGAACCATAAGAAAGTATGTGTGTTTGGCGAAACGAATCTTGGCAACACGGCTTTTTCTTTGCTTTTTATGTATCGTTGAATAGCCTCGGGTCGAAAGAGATGATGTTTTGCGCTACTCATTTGTTCTCCTTAATACAGTTAGCGATAAAAACCAGACTGTTTTTCTACAATATATTATCATCTTCATTCCTTGTTTATAGTTCTAATGCCACAATTATGGCGAGATACAGAAACAAAAAAGTAAGTTACATTTTATGAACTCTAGACTTTTCCCTAGGACCCACTTTTCCACAAGCCCCATCAATATAATGGAGGCGGGGTCAGGACCGAATCTTTGGCTATTCGTGTATGAGATAACTCATTGTAATTACGTTTCTTCATTATTCAAACGATTTCCTACCAATACCTTATCTTATGATATAATAGTAAGCAAGATCCGTGCCAAGCAATAAACTATCGAAATTTCACAACATTTCGAAAAATCTACCTAAGAATATCAATGAATAGTGTGCCAAATGGCACACTATTATGGAGATATTGAGCAGTGATAGTATACAACGGCTCTTCCTGATTTCTAAAAGTGTTTCATTTGACACAGTTGTATCACCAAATGGGACACTTGAAGTTATGGTTTAATGAGAAGTCAGGAGATTTATTGGTTATTTTCTGAAATGTTTATGTTATGTTTTCTAATATACCTATAAAATGTACTGCGACCAATTCCCAAGAGCCTTGACGCCAATGAAACGTTCCCTTTTGCAGATTTGAGAACATTTATTATTGCTTGTTTATCAGGGAATCTTTTTTTTGTGTGGGTTTCTGCGGTCAGTTTAAGGTCATCAGTCGTAATATAGTGCTCCATGGTTAAATTGATTGCACCTTCAATAGTATTCTGTAACTCCCTCACATTTCCTGGCCACGGATACAATAACATTTTCTTTAAAGCCTCTCTATCAAAACCAACAATGTTTCGATGAAATTTTGATGCATATTTCTTGAGAAAATGGTTAGAAAGAATAGGAATATCAACGGTTCGTTCTCTCAGAGGTGGAATATGAATAGTTAAAACACTTATTCTGTAAAATAAATCAGGTCTAAAAAGTCCCTGGTTTATCATTGCTTTAAGATTTTGATTGGTTGCACTGATTAATCTAATATCAACCCTTCGCTCTACAATTTCTCCTAATCTTCTTATTGTTTTTTCTTCAATTGCCTGCAGTAATTTTGCCTGTATAGAAAGCGGCGCATTTGAAATGTCATCTAAAAATAAAGTTCCTTTATCAGCCTCTTCGAATAGTCCTTTTTTATCATTAACCGCGCCAGTAAATGCACCCTTTTTATGGCCAAAAAGTTCTGATTCAAGAAGAGTTTCGGGTACAGCACCACAACTTAAGACTATGAATTTACCATGTTTCCTTGTGCTTTTATAATGAATGAGCCGGGCAACCAGTCCTTTGCCAGTTCCTGTTTCACCAGTAAGGAGAACCGTTGAATCAGTCTCTGCAATCCTTTCTATCATTTCACGAATTTCCTTTATCGCAGGAGATTCTCCAATCAGATATTCCCTGGCAGCTCCAGTAAATTTCCCTGATTGTAAAGATACATTCTTTTCTTTCATTTTTAGAAATATCCTCGAACGTTCGATGATCGAAGCAATGAAATATGTAACAGCGAGAAGGAAATGTTTGTCTTCATCCGAGAATAAGCCACAGGTGAATCTACTGTCGAGGTAAATGGCTCCGATTATGTTTTCCCTAACTTTGAGCGGTGTGCATATTACAGAGCGGATCTTATTTAGAATCACACTCTTTGATTTTTTAAACCGAGGATCAAACATCGCATCTTGGCAGCATATTATTTCAGCATTTTTCCGAGTTTTCCTTATAATACTCTTTGATACCTTCCGGGCGTCATTAATGGTTTGCTGCTCAACATTTCTGCCGGCAACCAACTGCAATTTTGAATCTTCAAAAAGGAAAAACGCACCCCGTTCAGAATCGGTAATTCTTATTAAAATATCTAATAATCTTTCAATAAAACTATCATCATTTAAGTACCTATGTATAACTTCGCCAATCTGACTAAAAACCTCCAGATATTCCAGTGAAATCCTTCTTGCGCAAACCTTTTGTGTTATCTCTTTTAATATCCAGGCTTTTATCCTATCGAGCCTTTCTAATTCTTTTCTTACATCGAATTTCTTGAATATTTCCTCTACCTCAAATAATTCATTAACCATTCTCAAAATTGCCTCTTTTTCATTCTTTTTAATGTACACTTCAAATTCCATTTGCTTTAAACCTGCCCAGTCTAATAGACAATTCATCGCCTTTAAATCTGTGAGATTTTGATTAATATCAGTACTTTCACCTTTGCGTGTAATATAATTGCACAATTTACATATTGCATCTGCGAGTATAAATTCTTTTGTATTTTGCTTTGAAGATTTCAGCACATCAATAGAATAATGATAAGCTTCTTGGTAATTATTTACATCAAAATAAGATTCGATAGTTCCAAGATATTTTGTTTCAACCATCCCTTCCTCCGAATAATTATATTGTATTGGCAGAATAGAAAATGTCAATAGTCCGATTTGCATCAAAAATAATCGTACCGAAAGGGGGTTGTTTAATCAAAATTAGAATTTGTAGCAATCTTCTTGAAAAAATGGGGACTCTTGACTATATTAATAGTCTAAACGAAAGGAGTCCCCATGGTAAATAGCTATACCAGCAGGAGTATACACAATGAAAACTAAGAGGTCAATAGTTAAATTAAATGCCCGGGTGTACAAAAAGGAATCCCGGCAGCAAAGAACAGCAATGCTGGATGATTTAGTGAAAACCACGCATTTGAGTCGTAAGCATCTTACTATGCTGCTCAACAATACTGGCAAGGTTCGCTATACACCGCAGGGTGTCAAATTGGTCGGTGATCCAACGGTTACCTATATGCATAAACGAGGTCGGAAGAAAAAATATACCAAGGAGATGGTGCCCTGGTTAAAGGCTTGCTGGGTCTTGAGCACTTATCGTTCTTCAGTTCATTTAAAGGCTTAGGTTGGATGGATGGCAGGTCATCTCAATACTTCGATATTTACAACTTGACATTCGACAAAATCTAAAGTCTCGGCTGGTTTTTTAACGTATCTTTACAAAAGGCAGTAACTGTTCATAAATAATCATGGCTATCCTCTTTTTATTACCAAAACACCCATTCTGCACCTCGTCATACATCTCCGTAATCTTGTTTCAATCACTGGTATCGAATTCCGTAAGGAATAATTTTTTCGTAGGTGACCCCATTTTGTCCGAAAAACTAGACATGGTATTGTCCTATTTGAGTAAATCCTTCATTTTTTTCCTGAAACCTTCAATTTTTTCAGTGTTTAGCCGTTCAATGAAATCATAAATCATCGCGTTATACTTTTCTGCAATTCTAATCAGGTCTTTCACTTCCTCTTTGGTAATATGGAAATCAATGTAATATTGTTTATCAATGCGTTCCTTTTTTGCAAAAGATAGCTGCGAATTATCAAGTCCAAATATTATTTTAACCAATATAGCAGCGGCAGTATGATTTTCGCATTTTATACCAGTCTTAAAGAAAAGCGCAACGGTAATATAATACATACTATAATATGTCATCGAGACAGCTTCCTCAGGTTTGTCATTATCAAGAAGAAGTTTTGCAGCTGATAGATTGCTTTCTGATTTGTTCAGGTAAGCACTCTTGATATCACTACTCGGCTCAACGAGTTGCAGTTTACCTTCTTTGTGTAATTTTTTAAATAGACTTTGCTTTTTCATAGTACAATTCAACTCCTTTTATTATCACGTGATTTTTCTCGATTTCTTTTATGAGCAGATTTGCTCTATTATAATTGCCGATTTTCACGCTAAGTTTTGAATTCAGAAGTTGTAACTCCTTTTTCAAATTTCTATCTCTTGTTTCTATGAATATATCTATGTCACTATCTCTCTTAGCTATTCCTTTAGCATAACTACCGAATAGAATCGCAAGCGTTATCTTTGAATGCCTTTTAATAGCTTCTATGATTTTTCTTAATGTCGGATATATCCTGATCACATTATTCAATTTATATAACTCCGCCATAATGACATAATTCCTGGCTTCGACGCTTTTCTTGAGAAAATAGACTTTATTTTTGCCTTTTTGCTTGAAATCAACCACATTTTCTTCCATAAGACTTCCGAGCTTGTTAATAACGGTTACATGATTAGTATTGAGTTCTTTGGCCAGTGCTCTTGTATGCAGATTATTGCCTGAAAGCAGCAAAACAATTTCATTGGTAATATTTTTTACCATATGGTAATTCTTTTTACCAACATTGTCTTTTCTCTTCAAATTTGACCTCCTTTACTCTTGATTTCTCCTTTAACTTGTTACCATGATTGTTCTTTTTTAAGCTTTTCATTATTATAAAAAAATATATACAATAGTCAAGGATGTCTTTTAAAAAAAACACAATTCATCTATGCCTGTCCGGTTAATTGTCAAATGTATGGGGTAATCACCTGCGAAGCAACCGTTTCTCATCTCCAATGTTTTGATCGTCCACTTTTTCACCTATACGTAAACCCAGCGTTCTGTGCCAGTATTGTTATGAGAGCAGGTGTTCGGTTGTTCGGTTTCAAAGCCCTCTTAAATACTCAGGTCTAAGGCTTGATTCGCCCTTTGCCAGCGCTGAGTCAATGATCTGCAGCAGTCTTTCTTTATCTTTGGGAAGACGACCTTCGAGCGCTAGATAGTTGGATGCATGGTTTGTGCGAAAGATGCATCCTGCATGAACATCAGTGTTTTCTATTATTACTCTCATTTCCTTTAGCATTTCTATAGGCGCCGGTAGAATAAATGCTCCCTGGTCCTGTTGTTCGTAAAGCACGGTTCCTGGTACGACCATCACGGTTAACAAAGAGAAAAACCGCGGGCTCATCGTACTTATTGCTCTGCCCGTTGCTATAGCGTGTTCTTTCCAGAGGTCAATCCCTGCCAAACCAAGAAGACCGATTATTGAAACCTTAAAACCCACTTCCTGCGCCTTTATGACAGCTTTAATCATCTCCTCAGCAGTTGCTCCTTTATTCACACGTTTTAATACTTTATTGCTTCCGCTCTCGAGTCCGATATAGATTATCGAGAGTTTTTTTCTGCGCAGTTCCATGAGTTCCTGGTTTGTCTTAGCGAGTATGTCTTTGGCATTGGCATAGATACCGATCCTCTGGAGTTGGGGAAAAGCCTTGTCCAGCGCATCAAGAATAGGTATGAGTTGTTTTGTCGTCAGCACCAGGGCGTTACCATCGGCAAGGAAAACCCTTCGCGTTTCAGGCATGACTTTGCACGCGGTATCGATGTCCTCGAAGACTTGTTTAATGGGTCTAATCTTGAATGGTTTGTCAAGATAAGTAGGACAGAACGTGCATTTATTATGGGAACAGCCGTACGTAATCTGTAAGATGTAGGAGTTCGCCTCACTCGGCGGTCTAATTACTGTGCCGTAATACCGCATGCCTTGCCTGTATTGTTGCGCCTTTTTTATTCCTCTTTATTATATTGTTTCTTCACCGCACAATCACTGCTTTATGTATTGATTTGAATGCACCAGTGTTTATCACGTAAAAATATACGCCGGCTGGCAATTTTTTACCTTTATCATTTTCGCCATTCCATGTAATCTCAAAACAACCTGGTTTGTGCGGTCCATCCACTAATGTGCATACAGAGCTGCCAGTTATATCAAATACTTTTATTGTTACACGTGACTCTTTTCCCATTTGGTATTTTATCATTGTGCAATTAGAAAATGGATTGGGTATGTTCCGTGACATTTCATAGATTGGCTGTGCCTTTTGTTCAGCAATACTTAATGGCTTATAGACTACGTTCCAGAACCTGCCTGGATTAGTGTTTGCATAAATCGTTATTGTATCGCCTGTGGAAACTACCTTCATTCTTTGATATATATCATCAGTTCTGATTGTATCGTTAGCCGTAGCGTTTAATACATATGCCTTACCTTGGTAAATACCTGAATTTGTATCATTTTCCATCAGGGCAACTGCTATACCTTGTGGATAAATAGATGACTCCAGGATTGCTACTGCTGCTTCTTGTAGCGATGCATTTCTATCCTGTCCATATATGCGCAGGTAAAGGGTATCAGGTTGCCATATTGAATCGCATAATACTGAATATGTAGTATCAGTATAGTTACGTACAGAATCAACTGATATAGGTTCCCCCGGCACACCTGGTATGAAATCATTAAACCAGTTTGCATGGTTATTTGGACCGTAAATTAATGATGAAATTGAGTCATCGTCTGTATACCACCAGAAATTGTACTGTACGGGTATCGTAATGCTGGTAAGATTATAAATCTCAGTATCTGGCTGACACGTATTGTAATAAACATTACTGTATGAAACACTAAATGTATCTGAATCCGGTGTAAGATAAACCAGCCCAGACATGTTATCCTGTAAATTCCCATTATCGACAATAAACGAACTGTCAATTACTACGATGCTATGTGATGTGTCATAAATTGCACCGCCTTTACCAGCTACATTCATACTCATAAGACACTTATTAAGCTTTACCGATGAATATCGAAAGATGCCAAGTCCGGCACCAAAATCAGCCGAATTACTTGAAATCGTATTATTATTGATGACAGGTGATGAACCATCATAAATATAAATTCCACCACCGCCATAAGCCGAGTTATTGGTTATTATATTATCAGTGAGTATTGGTGATGAATTCGTATTAATGCAAATCCCGCCACCACAACCTTTGCTAGGGTTGGTTGAGTTATTTTCTATGATGTTATTAGTAAGTATTGGTGAGGAAGAAACACCAATCCAAATCCCACCACCACCAAGAAAGGTTGAAGCAGCATTAGCCGAGTTATTGCTTATTATATTATTAGTGAGTGTTGGTGAAGACTGGTGAATGCAGAGTCCGCCACCAACATTTGTCGCCAGGTTATCTTCTATTTTATTGTTTACAAGAACCGGTGAGGAACCATAGATGTAAAGTCCGGCACCATTAGAAGCTGAGTTATTCCCTATTATATTATTTAGCAGACCGGGCGATGCGAAATAAATATAAAGTCCACCACCGTCCTCAGCCGAGTTATTTTCTACTGTATTGTCAGAAATTCTGGGATATGAAAAGGTACTGATGCAAAATCCACCACCGTAAGCAAGAGCTAAATTATCTGAAATAATACAAGAGTCAATTGTTGCTGACGAGCGCCGGCAGTAGATCCCACCGCCCTCACTATGTGACGAAGATCCTCTTGCATTACCGTACATAATACTAAACCCCCTGATTACTGCCCTACATATTAATGTATCAATTCCTATATTATTTATCCAGATAACATGGTATGCAGTATCACTCAGGTCTTCTTTTAATCCACTCAAGGTGCATGCAAGAGCACCATTTTGGCTCATCAATACAACTGAATCATGCATTATGAGTCCAGTTGTATCGTTTATAAACAGGTGATAAGTGCCATTTTCCACTAATACAGTATCAATACCTGGATTCTGCCACGCATTATTGATAGCTAGCTGAAGAGAGTCTCCTTCTGCACCTGTTGTATCAACGACCCATGTATCTGCTTTCAGGGTTATGTTGAATAGCCCGAACAATATTATCATCATGCATTTACGCAAAGTAGAAGCCATTTTTACCTCCTTGTTTCTCTTTATTGTATTATTAGTTCAGACGACAACCTGGACAAGAGAAATCTACCATATTTTGATAACTTTGCCGCGTTTTGTTCGATCACCAAGTTCGTAGAAATAAACTCCAGCCGGGATTTCTTTTTGCCACACAGTCAGTCTTTTATTTATGATGAATGAATCAATGAGTCGGCCTGAGACATCATAGATTTTTGCATTTACAGTAATTGGGTTTTTTGCTTCAAATATCAGACGGTTCTTAAATACTGATGGATAAACCCGGAATTGAGGATTTGCTGTGTGTTCTTGCTTAATGTTGATACCGGTTGCATCAATACTTCGCCAAAAACTCTTTCCTAAATCAGCAACGAGCACTTCGTTCGGGGTCGCCGCGAGACCAACAGGAAAGAAATCCAGGGTGTCGATATCAAATGTCGAACCACCATCAGTTGATCTCATGAATACCGGCAAGAATGGTCCTGTTATAGCAGTGATGAACAGATAATCAGTTCCGTGTACGTCAATCGCCGAAAGCATACTGACGAGCGGGTAAAGGGCTTCAACTGTTCCATCGAGTTGTATCCGCACCAGGGAATCAGGTCTTACTGCGTACAAGAATTGATCATCAGGGTCATAGTCATAACTCGACACGGCGATACCATTGACTAAGGTATTCCAATTCAATCCTCCATCTATGCTATACAGTATTGCGTTATCCTCGTAAGTGAAAACCGTATCCGTACCAATAATCGGACCGTCGATATCAGCCATGATAATTGTCCAGTTATTACCCTGGTCAGTCGATAAATAGACGGCTTCAGAGTCTTCCTCTACATTGTATAAACGACGACCCAGGATCAGGCTTGGATTACTCGGTGACACGTGCAGCGAAGAAAAAATGACCGCGCTGTCAGGATGAGATATTTGATGGATCGTATCCCAGGTAGCACCGGCGTTCGTGCTGATGAGAAAATCATAGACAATAGTGTCTGGTTCAATTAGGTCAATGTACATACCAGAAGCATAAACTATGCTCGGGCTACCCGGTAATGCAGTAATAACGGGTCGATAGATGATATTATCATCATATTTTCTACGCCAAGTTGCTCCACCATCAGTTGATAAATAAAAGGCGTTTCCCATAATTGCCGTTGCATACATTGTGTCATTTACAGGTGACGTAAAATTGCGTAAGCCGGGCCAGACCGTGAATGCCTTAATCCCGGTCGTGGCATCATCCCAGGTGATGCCGTTATTAATTGACTTTCGAATACCGCCGGTTGAGCCGCAATACCAGGTTGAAGCCACGCTGCCATCAATGTCCATACAATTGTATGTGGTGTCGACTCTTATGAAAGACCAATCAGATGCTACACGCCATCCATAAAAGATACCCGGTCGGAAGACTGAAGCAACAAGTATTGAATCGTCAGACACAAATTCTACATCCATGGGCAAGTAGAGCTCGTCGTCTGGACCATAGGATGTCCAGGTATTGCCATTATTAGAAGAATAGAATACACCTAATGGCCCAGCGTCCATGCCAAGACAAACAAAGAGTTCCTGTGTATTATTGGGGTTGATCTCGATATCATTGGTTTCATCAAATTCAAGCGTATCGTTTTCACTCAATACAATAGTCCAGTTCTGTCCAAGGTCAGTTGAGCGGATAACTGCCGATGTATCTGCAGGAGGGCCATAAAAAAGGCGACAGCCGAGAAATAACGTGGTATTCATGTCACAAGCTATGGTATAGATATCATCAATATAACTGAAGGAAAAATCAGTGAGTGAATCAAATGTATTCCCACTATCAAATGAGTAGTGAATCACATAGCCAGAAGCAGTTTCGCCGACGACGAGAATTGTGTCGCTCTGCTCGTCAGTCATGCAGTATATTGAGCCGAAATCATAATTCACAGGGTTCCACGAATTGCCGCCGTCAGTTGTGAGATATAACGAATCTTCAGTGGCGAATAAGGCGCGATTTAAACTCACTGCCGCACCCCCGACGATTTCTCTATACTTAAATTGGTCGATTAAGGACCAGTTAGTGCCGTTAGTTGTACGCCAGAGGTCAAAATTTGAAATGGCAAAGGCGAGGTTCTGGTTTTGCGGATCAACCGCGACTTTAAATAATTCGCCCCCTTCTGGTCCAACCCAGTCCCAGGTAAATTCAGCCCGGTGTGTAGCCAGTGTGATGTCTATATTGGGTCTGTTCACAAATGGGCTGGTACATAATAACAATAATAGCAATATCATTTTTACCTCCTTGTTTATTGATTATAACACGTCGTACAATGATGTCAAGATAGAATGTGATTGAGTCCTCTCCACTTTCTGCAAAGCATTGGTAATGTTGTTTTCCTGTAGCTTTACGATTCTTGTCATTGCGAGCGAATCCCGCTAATGGGCGGGATGAGCGTGGTTCCGTTTCACGAGAATCCTCGCAAAGCGGGACAATCTCAATATACCTCGAATGAACAACATCATGTTTTTTCAACGCTTTGCTTAACTTAGGAGATTGCTTCGTCACTTCGTTCCTCGCAATGACAAATCAGTATTTCAAATAAGTGGAGAGGAGTCTGAAAATGTGATTGACACAGAGCATATTCTGTTTAGACTTGCGAAAAAGGAAGTCCCCGTTTCATGGTGAAGCTCGGGACACTGATTTTTGTCGTTAAATCAGAGATTTAAACAAAAATCGTGGAGGTGAAAGATGAAAGCAAATGACAAAACCCTTAAATTTGTGTTTATCTGGATCGCGGTTATGCTGACGATCCTTGCGGTAGATAAGATACTGCACATACCAGTGGTTTATGCACAGGAAGGCAGTGCGCAATCCTCTAATATGGTACTGAAGCAACCGATCGAAGTTGTGATTAAGAGCCCTGTGCAAATAGACATTGCAGAGTGGAGTGCATATCCATCCCAGGGGATCAAGGTTAAGATAGATGACCCCTGGCCTGCAAGAATAGAAATCAAAGATGAGGTTCGGGTAAAAGGGGAGTTGAGATTGAAGGATTAGATAAAGGCGCAGGCGTTTAATTCCTCTACCAGGCTTTGGCGGACACGTGTTCAATTCTGGAAAAGCATGAGGAGTAGAGTGCAGGGAATTAATTCTGGACTACCTTGTATTGTAAATTGAAAGGAGGCTGAGATGAAAAGATTAATAATTTTGTTTATTGTCACAAGTCTTTTTTTGTTGATTCAGATGAAACCGCTGGAGGGTGCGCCTCCACTGGAAAAAGGGGATGAATCCCTCTCGCCATATTTCCTTGTTAAAGGCGACCCGGGGGTCGAGAGTTTTCCTCTATTGAAAACAGAGGCGGATGTCAATATTGCGGGGATTACTGCAGAGATAGAGCTGACCCAGGTGTATAAGAATGACGGGAAGAAGACAATCGAGGCACTTTATGTATTTCCTCTGGGCGTGAAGTCAGCGATACACGCCATGACCATGAAGATCGGTGATCGGATTATTGAAGCAGATATCGAGGAGACGGCTAAGGCGCAAAAGATTTACCAACAGGCAAAAGAAGATGGTAAGGTCGCTTCACTCCTTGAACAAAAGCGACCGAACGTTTTTCAGATGAAAGTTGCCAATATCATGCCCGGCGATGTAGTCGAGGTTGTGGTGAAGTATACTGAGATTCTTGTGCCCGAGGACGGTGTCTATGAATTTGTTTTCCCGACGGTGGTGGGTCCGCGCTTTACCGGCGAATCGGATAAGAAAGTATTAAAGGACACGGATAACTGGGTTGTAACACCATATCTTCACGAGGGAAACAAGCCGCCTTATGCATTTGATATCAAAGTTAATCTTAGGACCGGATTGCCTTTATCAAAGGTATGGGTCACCTCGCACAAGGTTGAGATTAAGAAAGCAGGCAAGGATCGGGCTCAGGTTCTCCTTGCCAAGAAAGAAAAGTCTTCTGGAAATCGCGACTATATTCTAAAGTACACTTTACGGGGCAAGGCGATACACAGCGGACTTCTTTTGTATCCGGACAAGGAGGAAAACTATTTCTTGCTCATGGTTGAACCACCGGAAAAAGTGAAAATAAGCATGATCCCGCCGCGTGAATACGTTTTCATTATTGATGTATCGGGGTCCATGAATGGCTTTCCTTTAGAAGTTTCTAAGGCTTTGATCCAGAATATTGTCAAGAATTTAAGAAAGAAGGATTACTTCAATATACTTTTCTTTGCCGGTGGGTCTCAAGTTCTCTCTACTCATCCATTACCAGCTACTGAAGAAAACAAAAAGAAAGCGATAGATATGATCATGTCCCAAACCGGTGGGGGTGGGACCAGGATACTGGATGCCTTTAAACGAGCACTGGTTTTGGAAAAGAAAAAGGGTCTGTCACGGATTATTGTCACAGCTACTGATGGTTATGTGTCCGTAGAAAAGGAAGTTTTTGATCTGGTGCGGGAGAACCTTGACCAGGCGAACTTTTTTGCATTTGGTATTGGCTCAGGGGTCAACCGCTATATTATTGAAGGGATTGCCCGGGTTGGAATGGGTGAACCGTTTGTCGTGACAAACCAGGAAGAGGCAGAACAGACAGCAGAGAAGTTTATGAATTATATTGAACATCCACTGCTCACAAATATCGAGGTTGAGTTCCAGGGCTTTAGTCCATATGATGTGGAGCCGCTTTCCTTGCCAGATCTTTTTGCACAGCGTCCACTTATTCTGTACGGAAAATACAAGAGCCCATCCGGGAAAATCATTGTTACTGGAAGGACACCGTCAGGCACCTACAGGAAAGAAATTAAAGTGACCTCGTCTTTGGAAGATGAGCATAATAGTGCCCTTCAATACCTGTGGGCAAGAGAAAAGATCGCGCGCCTCTCTGATTATGGCAGGGTAGGTGAAGATGTACGAGAAGAAATTACAGATCTGGGCTTGAAATACCATCTTATGACTCAATATACGTCATTTGTTGCAGTGGACAAGATCATCAGAAAAACCGGTGAAGTTGTTACTGTGAAGCAGCCGTTGCCACTTCCTCAGGGTGTAAGTGACTATGCTGTGGGTGGGATTGCAGGTGGTCGAGCGTCAAGCGGCTACAGAATCGCACCGAGTGCGCCGATCACGAAACAAGTGTACAAGGAGAAATCCGTTGAATATGATTACAAACACACACCTCAAGTCTACGTTGTTGGTGGAGTCATTCCGGTTGGCTTAACCCTGGATAATGTTGAAGATGCGATAATTAGTCAAATAAAAGGGGAACTTGAAAAGACATTTAAGGGATGGGAACTTAAAAGTGTGACTATTTCTCTTGTCGTTAATAAAGGCAAAGTGACACAGGCTAAGGTGAAGGAATACGACGCCAAAAAGTTGAAGTCATTGGTTCTGCAAAATATATTCAAGAAACTTAAACTGCCTTTAGGTTTTACCGGTTCTGTAGAGATTACTCTTGAGTATACATAATTAAGAACGATCAGGGATATCAGTGTAAGTACTTCGGGCTTTTTGCCCGAAGTACTTTTTTTACAGATAAGTCCAGATTAAAGTTCAGACCTTACAGGGAAGAAAATACCTTCTTGACAGGGCTGTTATATCCGAATATCATTATTAAAACCATTTAATCACGAGCAAAGGAGGTATGTTTATGTCCGGATCTGTGACATTTGAATACGATGCTGAAAAGAATTTAGTATTCTCTGAAGACAACTGGGAGATTAAGACGCGCGAAGATGTCGATGCATTCATCGCAGAGTATCAGAAGTTTCTGCAGAATCTCGGCAAGAAAGTGTATATGGTTTCCCATATCGATGGTCTTCTTGTTCACGCCAGTGTTGCTGGTTATTACGGCGAGACAGCACGGACAACCATTGGTAATTACATGCTTGGTTTTGCCCGTTGGGGTACTAATGACTGGGCGCGCATGACAGTGAGGACTACTTCTCTCAAAGCCAAGTTTACGGTAAATATCTACGACACGCGTGAGGAAGCAGTACAGGCTATCGAGGAGATGAAAAAAGCCAATAAAAAAGAAGGATAATTGTAAGGCGTATTGCTAAAGTGTATGGATAAGCCACGGCTGCGCTTGAAACATTTAATACATCTGTGGTGTTAGGAAGCATAAAACAAAGGAGGCATAATGCGCAAGTTGGTTTTATTAGCTTTGATTGTTAGTATCATCACATTTACATCCTGTGGTGGCACAAAGCCAAGTGTAAAATTGGACAAGACGACTTTTGCGTGTGGTGAAGAGATTGCGGTTACATTCACTGCACCGAGTTATCCAGAGAATGCCTGGGTTGGAATCATTCCATCTGATATTCCTCATGGCGATGAAACGCAGAATGACGAGCACGATGTTGCCTATGTTTACCTCGAGAAACAAACATCTGGTGTATTGAATTTCTTCGCGCC
>JAUWCU010000093.1 GCA_030609135.1 Candidatus Stahliibacteriota bacterium
CTCCGCACTATTAAAACCACCATGTATCTAACGGGGTAAATTGGGCAACTACATTATTTTATACCATTTCTGGCAATTTGGACTCACTGTTTTTACCATTTTTCAGAATAGCTTACCTATTACGACGAATACGAGTTACGAGTACGACTTTTCTATCTCAATAGTATTACCTTTTCTACTTTGTTTGTGTCGCCGGTTTCCAACCGAACAAAGTAAACACCAGCAGACAATCTACGTCCGGAATCATCCGTGCCATCCCAGGAGACGGCAGAAGCAGGAAGCAAGAAGCCAGAAGCAAGATTAAATGATTTAATTAACCTTCCGGTAGCACTATAGATCTTTAACTCCCCATCCTCTGCCCCATGCCCTATGCTAAATGTAATTTCAGTTCTATTTCTGAACGGGTTAGGATTGATACACAAAGATAGTTTTTGTCCCAGTGCCTGTCTTTCTTCAATACCAGACGGAAGTATGACGACGCTGTGTTCATTTATTGGATCACCAATTGCCCAGTCATAGAAATTTCTAAAGACAAATTTATAGTTCAGTACACCATCGCCTGCATAATCAATAACAAGTGATTCAGAGTAATTCTTTCCATCGACAAATACAGTATCAGTAGTATCCATCTCTGCCATAGAAAACTTTTCCCAAGCTTCATATGTACCATTGTCATTCAAGTCGACCTGAAGTTCTTTTGTAAGAGGTCCGAAATTATTAGAATCAGCATATGCAACCCTGAACTCAAAAGTATCACCAGATACACCAGTATCAGGATTCACACCATCAGTTTCAAACCCAGGGTCACCGGTCCAGTAAAGAAGAGGCACTGACCTGAATACATATTGATATATCCCACTTGCAACATTGCTATAGAGTTCTAAATTCCCATCGTTGTCGCCATCGCCAACAAATATCTCATTAACTGAAGCACATACCGCCTGTCCCATATCTGTTAAGTTCCATGACACACCATCCCACTTGTACTGATATATCTTGCCAATCTCTGCTGTACTTCCTTGGCAAATACCTGTATAAACCTCATTTTCTCCATCCCTGTTGCCATCACCGACCGCAATACCCCTTATCCCGCGTAAGGTATCTATGGGAGTTTTATCCCAGAATCCTCCATTCCATTTGAATTGATACAATGTCGAATCCGAACCATCACCCACCGCATAAATCTCGTCTTCACCATCATTATTTCCATCCCCAATAGCAAGGCTTTTCATGGCAATTTTAATAATTGAATCCACAAAGCTATGTGTCCATGATGTTCCGTTCCACTCAAATTGATATAAACCTGAATCACTGATCGCGTACACCTCATTCTCACCGTCATTGTCGCCATCTCCTACTAATATACCGAGCATATGAACCCCTGAGTGTGCTGGGTCTAATTGGCTTTCAATCCAGGAAGTGCCATTCCACTTGTAGCAATGCACAACTGAATCTGCGCATACAGCATAGACTTCAGGACTACCATCATTATCACCGTCTCCGATGTCAACCTGGACTCGCCCGCCGCCACCTAAATCCGTTCTATCCCAGGAAGTACCATTCCATACATACTGGTATGTATGGAATGCAAAGTTTGAACCATAGACCTCATTTGTTCCATCGGCGTTTCCATCGCCAACATCAGCATCAATCATCCAGTGAGCACCTGCGCTGCCCAAATCTGTTTGTTCCCACAGGGTACCATTCCATTTGTACTGATATATATAACCGTCCCCGCACGCTGCATACAACTCATTCCCGGCATCATTATCACCGTCTCCAATAGCTGCACCCCAAGCCGTTGATGAACACCCACCAACTATTTCTATTTGCCAACCAGCAAAGCACATGGACACACAAATAAACATTGACATGGTAAACCACAAAAATCTCTCTTTCATTACAGTCTCCTTTGACAAAATCTCACGGCACACGCAGGATCTTTTTAGTAAGATGATATCTGCCTGTGCTAAACCTGCAGAAATAAACACCACATGGCGCCTTATGACCACAATTATCAGTACCATCCCAGGTTATAATAGTAGGCACTAAGCAATAAGCAGTAGGCAGTGAAAAATCTTTTATTAATTGACCTGAAGTATTGTAGATTCTTAACGTAATTTGGGATTTGGTTCTTGGAGCTTGGAATTTGATAGTCGTCATCTCTTTGAATGGATTAGGAGAGATAGTGAATAATTCAGTCCCAATAATAACTGAACCGCTGTTCTCTGTAATATAGGTATATTGAAAAATTGTATCACTGTATCCAATATTGCCTGCAGTATCGCTGCCTGACACTTCTATGAAATAATCGCCATTTTGTGAAGCGATAAAACTACCCAGCCAGAGCGTATCGGCTCCAGTCATTTCTATCTTGTATCTTGTAGTATTAGGGAACGTAACAAAAACAATTGGCGAGATTGCGAATTTCTGGTAGAAAAGGTATTTATCAGTATTGGGCTGGTATCCTGAATTTGCAATCAGATGAAGATTATCCCAGGAATCAATAACTGGAACCGGACACTCCATATTATTAGCCTGAGGAATAACAGCATCCTCGATAATCGTTATCTCTTCATTTGTTGCTGGCGCACCTGCTTTGTCCAGATTGCCGTCTATCTTGGTAAACCAATTCGGTCCAGAACCGTAGTAGTCACTCCAGGTAATATAAAGATGATTCTCTGAATCCATACAGAATTTGGGAAACATAATATATCCAACCACTCCACAGTCAGTTAATCTGGTGTCGTCTATCGAAACCATGCCATTGGGATAAAGCTTCTTATAGTAGAGTTCGTAGTTATAACCGCTGTAATTCCTGTCATCCATCCAGATAATATGAATATTGTCGTTGTCGTCAGTAATGATTTCAGGATGCCATTGTGTCCAGGAAACTGAACCGAATGAGTTAGTCGTTGACCATGTATTACCACCATCCTCAGATTTCACATAGCAGATTTCTTTCTCCCCCTTTGACCAAATAACATAAAGAATATCTTCTGTATTACAGGTGATTCGCGCGCATCCTGTCCAGGAACCAGCATTAATAACAATCGGTATGTCATCGATGACTATGTTCCCAGCGCTGTCAATCTTCGTATATCTGATTTTTGCTAAATCAGTCCTGACCATGTGGGAATTGTTGTGATTATCTACTACACCATCTTCTCCAGAAGGGGTTGGCTGATCAATGTAGATCACTTTACCACTGCTATCTGTAAGGATAGGATGTCCATGCGGACCATTCCAGTCAGGGATTTCTTCCAGGATATCGCCCTTGCTATTCATTTTCAGATAGTAGTAATTCCCACCTGAAGATGCTACTGTTGAGTGGATTTTATCATTCGAATCGCAAGCTAATCGAGTGTGTAAACCATACGAAGGCCAGCTGTAGAAAATATGGAGCAGTTTATCAGAGAGCCAACCATTATAAAGATTTTCATTTGATGATACGCTTATTAAAACACTGTCTCCGATTGAAGATATTATTAGCGCCAGTTCTGGTGGAATTGTGTCTAACATGTATATTTCATTCCTTCCGATACCTTGAATAAAACACGGTCGGTCAATACTAGTTTCTGAGTTACGAATCAGTTTATTTGTTTTCTGACCTCTTGGAACAATTCTGGTCCTTAAATCGGGTGCGTACACTGCCGGATCTGTCTGGGCACTCAGTAACATACCACCCATAAACTGAGTCGAAAAAACAAACATGAAGATAATAATAACATCTCTTCTCATTACTGCCTCCTTGCCAAAACCAAACATCTTCCAGTCTTCTTCTTGTGTTTACCTGATTATCACTACTTTCTCAGTTTTCACATAACCCCGGGTCATAACTCCTGAATCAACAATAAGTTGCACAAAGTAGACACCTTCAGAAACACTATGGTCATTATCATCCTTGCCATCCCAGGTGACGGCAGAAGCAGGAAGCAAGAAACCAGCTCGTCCCGCTTCGCGGAGCGAGGCCGGGGAAGCAAGATTAAATACTTTTACTATTCTTCCACTTACGTCATATATTTTCAATGTAACCTGATTTGCCTGAACCAGATTAGAATTTGTTTGGGATTTGGCTCTTGGGATTTGGAATTTGAGAGTTGTCATCTCTTTGAATGGATTTGGATAAACACTGAGAACCTGAGATTTTGGATTCTGGATTGAGGGCTTCGTTGTTTCCCGTATCCCCACAAAATCGGAAATATCAAAGATGACCAGTCCTCCCAGACTGCCTTCATCAACAAAACACCAGAGTTCCTCCTTTTCCGGTCTCAACTTCATCCATAGGATTCTCTGATCATTAGCAAGATACTGGCGATGTTGAATATCACTTGGGCTTACATATTTAAAAACATGCCAGCCATTGTTGCAACTCATAAATATGTAATCGTTCACCTGCTCAATAAACCGCGCCCAAGCCGTTGCATAGAAATAAATCTCCTGAACATTACCAAAATCTGAAATATCATAAACTACCAATCCCTGGTTATGAGCAGTGAAAAGAATCGAACCGATATTTGTAATACCAGCAGTATAGGAATATCTACTCGTACCATACTTACCCAAAGAAATAAGCGTGTCAGGTTCATTGTTTTTGATGAGTCTGAAATTACCATCCCAGTATGCTGAACCGCACTGCCGTGATGTTATTAATAGAGTATCTTCGTAGGGCAGAATTGCTTTGCATACATCGTAATCTCCATTAAATAATTCGCCAGTCACATACGGATTTGCCGGATCTGTAACATCAATACGTACAAAGGTCTGGGGATACTCGGAATAAATAATATCTCCATTGTGATAGGTGATCGGATCAAACCCTGCAGGGTTCACTGTTCCACTCGGTTCCAGCCCGGCTAAGAAAACATAGTTTGAATCAGTAATCTTATAGGTAAAGAAAACCGGCTCTCCAACTGGATGCATAGAACAACCATCTGTAGCAAACAAGAATGAATCCGCAAGGCAACATTGGACCAGCATATGGCTAGGGCTTGGCACAGGAAAGATAGTATAGCGATGCGTTAAGTTGTAAGAGCTGTCTATCGCAAAATAGCCGATGCCATTGCTTTCATATGGTGTAATAAAAATACCACCTTTATAGAATTCAAAATCATTAATCCATGACCAGGGAATATGTGCCTTCACTACCAGACTATCAGCACAATAAATCTGGCGGGGAAGCATAATCATCAGTATTGCGATCATGACAACACCCACTATTTTTCTGTTAATGAACAAAGAAATAAAGTCCTTCATTCTTCCTCCTTTTTTTCTCTGCGGAGCAGAGAAGCACCTTTTTTCCTTATCCTTATCTTAACAATATTACTTTCTCAATTGCATCAAACTCATCTGCCTCCAAACGCACAAAGTAAACACCAGCAGACAATCTACAACCAGAATCATCAGTTCCATCCCAGGAGACAGCAGAAGCAGAAAGTAAGAAGCCAGAAGTCAGATTAAAAGATTTAACCAGACAACCCGCAGCATCGTATATCTTTAATGAAATATCTTGCTTCTTACTTCTTACTTCTTGCATCTGATTTTCTGTCATCTGCCATCTGATTTCTGTTATCTCTTTGAATGGATTGGGAGCAGCGAAAAACACAACATCTTGAACTATTGCTTCCCAATGCGCGGTTTCCTCGATACCCAAAATAGGATAGATGGCTCCCCAGATACGAGTAGTGTTGTATGGCTCAGGTGCTGGCCCGGAAAAACTAAGAAGGGATTGATCAAAAACCCCTTTCCCCAATGCCGGTAATGTCTGATCTCCAGACAGAACCATCACCTCAAAAGAATCAATAACTACGCCTGCACTATTCACCTTAGCACCATATATATCCCAATCTTCATTTCTATTATCCTGCCACAACACAACAAAATCAGTACCATCAAAACTGACAACAGGGTTTTTCATTGCAACGTCGTGATCATGGCAAATAACAAATGAATCTACCACTATACCATCGGAATTTACCAGTGCACCATGTATATCAGGAGCCCCCCACCTACCGTTTTTATCTGGAGGAGCCGCACAAAATGCCACAAGAAAGTTCGTTCCATCAGAAGCAACCGAAGGAGTTGGACTTGCCATTGGTGTATACCCAACGTGTATGCCTGATGGATCTAGAACAGTGCCATCAACAGTAACCCTTGCGCCATAGCATTTTACGGCCCAAATAGCTTCCCATGCAACAAAATAGATATTATTGCCAAAGGCAATAGAGGGATGCTGGCAACCATTTACGGTTCCAATTGGAATACCTGATGGCTCAAGAATTTCACCCGCAGGAGTAACCCTTGTTCCATAGATAGCGTAATTGGTTACTCCGAACCTACCGTCCTGCCATACACAGAGCCAGTTTTCTCCATCATAGGCAACGGCAGGAAATATCCGATAGCCACTTCCTACACCAACTGGAATAGATAAACTATCCAGAACTTCACCAGAAAAAGAAACCCGCTTGCCGTAGATCTTAACATCTCTGTCATCTGACCAGACAACAAGATAACTCGTATCACCAGATGCAACTGCTGGCTCCCATTGCCGACCACTATCCGGACAGATTGGTATTGGTGGTAAATCAAGGATTTGACCCGTAGTGTCTACCCTTGTTCCGTATATATCATAGTTACCACTCCGCCAGTCCTGCCAAGTGACAAAGTAATGTAAACCATTATACACAACCGATGAGAAATCCTGATTATTGATCTTCAGGCTAATGGGAACGGCATCAGGATCGAGAACAGTACCGTCTTGAGATATCCTGGCACCAAAGATACTGAGTTCTCCCAACCGAGGGTCTTCCCAGCTAACCAACCAGTTTGTGTCATCAAAAGCAACCCAGGGGTCACGCTGATACGAATCTGCAGTGGAGATAGGAATACCTGTTGGATCCAAGACTACACCAGCAGTATCCACCCTGGCACCGTAAATGTCAGCTTCAGTCACCCCGCCATTACGATCATCCTGCCAAACTACAAGATAATTCGTATCGCCAAATACAACATAAGGATTCTCCTGGTCATCACTCGCCGCGCAAATGTGTATACCTGAAGGGTCTAGTACGGTTCCGTCAGTAGCTACACGTGCGCCATAGATATCATTATTATTCTCCCAGACCACCAGGTAATTTGTGCCATCAAAACCAAGACCGGGTTTTTCTCCGCTGTCTGATATCTGTATTGCAACAGGATCTAAAACCTGTCCAGAAGTATCCACACGAGCACCATAGATTCCTCCGCTACCATGTGACCACACAATGAACCAGTTTTCTCCGTCAAACCCCACACAAGGATACTTTGTATTTTCAGTATTTATCTCTATTGGCGTGTAATCCAGAACTTGCCCATCAAGAGAAACCCGCTTAGCCAACAGGATCCAGTTCCCTGCATCGTATTCATACCACGCAATTAGCCATGTGGCGTGAGCAAAAGCAGCAAATGGTCGACGAGTGATGCTGGATACCCGGATACGAACACCAGGATCATCGATTACTTCTCCAGATACAGAAACCCGGGCAAAATATATCTCATCAGGTTGTTGGTTCACATGAGTATTTCGCTCCCAGGTAACGATATATTTCCCATCACCTCCAAAGGCAGCTGTATGATAGGTTATGCCGGACTGAAGAGGAGTGGGGCTGAGTTTGATACCAGCTGGATCCAAAACCGTCATTAAGGGAGAAACCCTTGTGCCACTTGGCCCCTTTCCCCACATAACAAGGTAATTCGTGCCATCAAACGCAACCGACGGTACTCTACCTCCGGTTGGAGAATAGACTACAGTCGTATCAATTAGAAACGGCTCTTGCGCATATGTGAAGACGCCGGCAAATATGAATAGAAGACCAAAACACCTGAGGAATATTCTCATAACTACCTCCTTTCTAAATACATAATTATAATACATATTCATGTCCAAATCAAGTGGGAACAATGCCAGAATTATAAAAGTATGTTTATGTCTTAAAGCAGGTCATTATGTTGTTTTCAATTTCAAACTCCACAGGTAGAAATTTTTTTACGACCCAGATATTTGTTTCTCCGTGCTTTGTCAAAGTTGGAATACTCACTCTTGATGGCAAACCATGCTTTGTTGCTATCAACGCCATATAGACGACTATTTGATCAACCATCCAATGGTCAATTACTGAACCAGATTCCTGGACGTGCTTTAAGTGACGCGCAGCATCGCGACCAACATCCTCAGCTCTCTTCCTGATCTCACCGAGTGCGCTTGCCCCCATGCGACAGCGATTATCATAATAAGCAATTGCCGTCACAAAACAACCTGGAGACTGAGAGTGGACATAGGAAGTTCTGAAATTGGCGTCAGGGATGATTTCTTTAAAACCCTTTGTCATCCGTTCTGCAACCCGGGTGTCTTTCAAATGATGAGAAGCGAGTGAAAACACTTCGATTTTGTCAAGATTCCCGCGCTCAATGATATCTATATTGGTTAGCTGAGCAGGCATGACATTTACCGCGATTTCGCCGCCGCCAGCTGGATAAAATCCATGTTTGTTAATATGCACTGAAACTACAACATTCATCAGCCTCAAGAAGTGGCAAAAAACCTCTTGGAAATAAATAATTGACGGACTGAAAGGAACTGCAGTACCACCTTTGACCACAAATCGGAATGGGAATTCACCAAAGCAAGCAATCGGCAAAAGGGTCTGCATAACGAGCGTGACTGAGCCAGCCGTTCGTGTATCGATTGTGAAGGAACCTCCATGCGCCTTACCTGAACAAAAGGTGACGTCTAAAGACTGGATTTTCAACCCTTCAACTGCTGCTCCACACGTCTTGGCAACTCCGGCAATAGCCTCAAGGTGTTGGGGTCTTAGCCCCGGGTTTTTCCTCCCTTTTCTAATATTGAAGATATGGACCGATTTTTTAGTTATTACTGACAAAGCAATGGCGGTACGGATTATTTGACCGCCGCCTTCAAGATAATTACCATCGACTTGAATCATTTTTCACCCTCATCCCTCCTTCTCCCTTCAAAGGGAGAAGGAACATAGGGGAATAGTTACCATCGACTTGAATCATTTTTCACCCTCATCCCTTTTTTGATGAGGTAACTCGAATCTTCCTTGAATATTCAACTAAATTCTTAAATAACATAGTAAAACATACGATTTATCGGTAAAATTTGGATATACGTCGATTTTTCAATTTGCGACCATTGGTCTGGCATTTAGGGCAATAATATGTATCTGAGTTACTATAACTTACATATTGAATTGGCTCTTCACAGCGCGGACATAGCTTGCCTTTTTTATTATGTATCTGCAAGAATGTCCTTTTTTCAGATATCCCCTTTTCTCGTATGATCGCGATAGCACCTTCTAAGACATTTCGTATGGCACTGTATAATCTCTTTGTCTCATCATCACTGAGTTTTGTACTGATTTTAAAAGGCGATATGCAGGCTAACCACAGAATCTCGTCAGTATAAGCATTGCCAAGCCCACAGATTTTTGTTTGATCGCGCAGCAGAGATTTTAATTGACGTCCATCTGCATTTAGAATGTCAGACAATTTGCTTACTGTGAAGTCATTATCAAAAGGATCTGGACCCAATGTTTGGATCTCCTTTAAGGTCACTTGATTTGGAAGTATGTACATTGACATTCTCTTCTTGTGACCGGTTTCACTAAATTCAAGTTTTGAGTGATCAGCGAATTCTAAAACCGCGGCAGCAGACCTCTTGATTTTTGCTCGTGGTAATAGAAACTTTAGGGAACCCCGCAACATCAAATGCATGATCAAACGCAGGGAATCAAGCTCAAAAATCAGATATTTCCCCTGTCTTTGGATGCGTCTGACTACATGTCCAGCCAGGTCGCCTTGGAAATAATTTTTCAGAACGTAGGGTTTAAGCACAACGAAATTTAGAATAACCTTATCTTTGATCTGTGAACTAAGTTTTTCTTTCAGAACTTCAAGTTCAGGCAACTCCGGCATAGGGAATTATATCAACAATATCCTAAAAATCAAGTTTCTACTTGTGTAGGTTGACAGGCTGAGAATGTCGAAATTTATAGGAGTAGAGCCTTTAGGCTCGTCCCGTTCAATAAGAGTATATTTATGAAAATCAGAAATACAAATGACCGTTGCGGTTTTTTAATAGGAACTTCAAATGCAAACCAGAAAGTAGTTATTTAACGGGGCTCGTTAAATGAGTGCAACGAGCCTGCGACGAGCTCAGTCGAATCGTCCCCTCGTTGCATGCAATGTCAGGAGACATTGCACTCCAAAATACGGGCGTAAACGCCCTACTCCTAATTCTCGGTCAGCAGGTTGAGATTTGACCCCAATTCTTTATTGATTCATCCAGTTACTTTCTTAAGTTCTTCGATTGCTTCTTTTTCTTTAGCGCGTATTTTACGTACAATCTTCACCGCTTCCTTCATATCGCGGCCGAAACTTTTGACAGCTTCTTCTCTTAAAGCCGAATCTTCTGAAGCCAAGGACGGAAAATGACCATACCCCTGTCTACCCCATGGTGTAGTATTTGGATGAATAATTAATAAATTATCAAAAAGACACTCAACTCTCCGGTAAAGCTGTGCTGCACGTTCAATATGCCGCCGATTGTCTC